>NZ_JBLYED010000020.1:0-128727 GCF_048515765.1 Pseudomonas sp. H11T01
TTTCCCTGCACCACGGCGGCGGCGTCGGCATGGGCTTCTCCCAGCATTCGGGCATGGTGATTGTCTGCGACGGTACTGACGAAGCGGCCGAGCGTATCGCTCGCGTGCTGCACAACGACCCGGCCACCGGCGTCATGCGTCACGCCGATGCGGGTTATCAGATCGCGATCGACTGCGCCAACGAGCAAGGCCTCAACCTGCCGATGATCACCGGTTGATCTGTCGGTCAGGGGCACATGGAGATGGGGAAGCTGTCCAGGCTGAAGCCATTATGGGTGCGAATTAACCGGCTTAACTGACGGTTGGCTTTTATGGTTTTGTCTTGTGTGCACAAAAATAGTTGCGCGCACAGACATTGGAGATTCGGCCTGAGCCGGATCAGTTCGCAACACTCCATTGATTAGGCAGGAAGTATCAAGATGTCGAAGAAATCAAGCTGGTTGGGTTCTGTAGCGCTCAGTGCAATGGTTCTGGCCTGTGCTCCGGCACTGCAGGCCAAAGAGTGGACCTCGGTGAATATTGCAACAGAGGGCGCCTATGAGCCCTGGAACCTGACGCTCCCGGGTGGAAAAATCGGCGGCTTCGAACCGGAGCTGATGGATGTCATCTGTCCGCGCATGCAGCTCAAGTGCAACATCGTCGTACAGAACTGGGACGGGATGATCGCCAGCCTCAATGCTGGTAAATTCGACGTGCTGATGGACGCCATTGTCATCAACGACGAACGCCAGAAGGTCATGGCCTTCTCGACGCCTTACGCCCAGACACCGGCCAGTTTCGTCGCGCTGAAAGCCGATCTGTTGCCGGGCAAAACCGGTGCCGACGCCGCCATCACGCTGGGTACCGATGCCAAGGAAGTACGCACCGGCGTTGAAGAGCTGCGCAAGGCACTCAAGGGCAAAACCATTGGTATCGCCTCGGGCACGATTTACACGTCATTCATTGATCAGAACTTCAAGGATGTGGCGACCATTCGTGAGTACGGCAGCTCAGCCGAAGCCATTCTCGATCTGCTTGCCGGCCGTATCGACGTAGCATTCGATGACGTAACGTTCTTCAACTCGGTCATGGACAAGCCCGAGAACAAACCGCTGGTCTTTACCGGTCCGGTCATCAAAGGCCCGATCTGGGGTGAAGGCGAAGCGCTGGGCTTCCGTCAGAAAGACCCTGAGCTGAAAGCCAAGTTCGACATAGCCCTCAAGGAAGCCATGGCTGACGGTACGATCAAGAAACTGAGCGAGAAGTGGTTCAAGGCAGACCTTACCCCTAAGCAATGATTCTGAATGGCCCGACACTGTAAAGGTTGCCGGGCCTGCTTAAACCTTTTCATAAGTGGGACCCTCTATGAACCTCTTGCAGCTACTCAGTTTCGGTGACTCAGGCTGGGGAATGGCGTTGCTCAAGGCAGCGGGCATGACCGTGATATTGACCCTGGCAGCCCTGCTGGTGGGTGCGGTATTTGGCAGCCTGGTCGCTGCCGCCAAGCTATCCCGTCAGCGCAGTTTGCGCTGGCTGGGGGATCTGTATTCGATACTGTTCAGGGGGATCCCCGAGTTGCTGGTGATCTACCTGTTCTACTTTGGCGGTGCCAGTGTGGTTACGGCGGTTGGCCACTGGTTCGGTGGCGAAGGCTATATCGACGTGCCGCCTTTTCTAGTCGGCGCATTGGCGGTCGGGCTGATTTCCGGCTCCTATCAGGCTGAAGTCTACCGTGGCGCTTTTCTCGCGGTATCGCGGGGCGAACTGGAAGCTGGACTGGCCATCGGCATGACCCGTGCGATGCGCTTCAAACGTATTCTGGTCCCCCAGGTGCTGCGATTTGCGCTGCCCGGGCTGGGCAATGTCTGGCAAATGAGCCTGAAAGACTCCGCGCTGATTTCAGTCATCGGCCTGGTGGAATTGATGCGTGCCAGTCAGGTTGCTGCCGGGTCGACGCGTCAATATTTCACGTTCTACATCATCGGGGGCATCGTGTACCTCATTCTCACTGGCCTGTCCGGTCGGCTTTTCCACATCGCTGAGGCTCGCGTGCGTCGCACGCGGCAACGCAGCCCAGTCTAGTTCGAGTCGGGAGCGCCACTTATGATCGATTTTCCGTTCCTCGCTGACACCATGCTCAAGCTTTTGGCAGCGTTACCCACAACGCTGACGCTATTTTTCAGCTCATTGGTGATCGGCCTTACCCTGTCCGTAGGCATTGTCAGCCTGCGGGTCAGCCGCTGGTGGTTTTTCAGCTATCCGGCGCGGTTCTACATCATGTTGTTTCGCGGTACGCCGCTGCTGATTCAAATGTTCCTGATTTACTACGGGCTGGGCCAGTTCCCGGCTATTCGCGACAGCTTCGCCTGGGTACTGCTCAAGTCGCCGTATGGCTGCGCGGTAGTCTCACTTGCCTTGTGTACTGCTGGTTATACCGCCGAAATTATTCGTGGAGGGCTGCTTAGCGTGCCATCGGGGCAGATCGAGGCGGGCAAGGCCGTAGGCATGTCGCCTTGGGAACTACTGCGACGGATCATCGCTCCGATCACCCTGCGCCAGGCCCTGCCGGCCTACTCCACCGAAGCCATTTTGCTGGTCAAGTCCACGGCGCTGGCCAGCCTGGTGACTGTCTGGGACGTCACTGGCGTCGCGCAACAGATCATCCAGCGCACCTATCGCACGATGGAAGTGTTCATTTGCGCGGCCTTGATCTACCTGGTGCTGAATTTCCTGGTCGTCCGTGCGGTCGCTTGGCTCGAGCATCGTCTGTCGCCGCACTTGCGTGAACGGCCAGTCGACGCCATCAAAAAAGGCAGCCCCTCGCTGCCTACCCATTCCTGATTTGATACGGAGCATGCCATGAGCACTCAGCCCGCTTCAGCCTTGTCGGTAACTAACATTCAGAAGTCCTTCGGTAGCGCACATGTCCTCAAGGGCATTTCACTGGAAGCCCACAAGGGCGACGTGATCTCGATCCTCGGTGCCAGTGGATCCGGCAAAAGTACCTTCCTGCGTTGCATCAACCTTCTGGAAACGCCCGATCAAGGCATCATCAGCGTCAATGGCGAAACGATCGAAATGAAGCAGCATGCCGACGGCCGCCAGACCCCGAGCAACAGCCGCCAGGTCGAGCGCATGCGCAGTTGCCTGGGTATGGTGTTCCAGAGCTTCAATCTCTGGTCGCACATGACGGTGCTGCAAAACGTCATTGAAGGCCCGATGCGGGTGCTCAAACGTTCCCGCGCCGAATGTGTCGAGGAAGCCGAGGCCCTGCTGCACAAGGTCGGTCTGTACGATCGCCGCGACTATTACCCCGCACACCTGTCCGGTGGCCAGCAGCAACGCGTAGCAATAGCCCGCGCGCTGGCGATGAATCCACAAGTCATGTTGTTCGACGAACCAACCTCGGCACTTGATCCTGAACTCGTTGGAGAGGTGTTGCGGGTGATGCGCTCTCTGGCCGAGGAAGGCCGCACCATGCTTGTCGTCACGCACGAGATGGGCTTTGCCCGGCACGTGTCAAATCGGGTGGTGTTCATGCACGGTGGCCTGATCGATGCCCAGGGCACGCCAGCAGAACTATTCGAAGGTTTGCCCACCGAACGCTTTCGGCAATTCGTCTCTAGCCATCATGAGAGAAGTACCGAATAAGCATCGCCCAGGATGCGCGCCTTGGCGCGCACCCTGCCTGTGCGCTTCAGACCGGGCGAAGAGCGAAAGCGCGGACGATTACCGCCTGGAGCAAGTCACTGGTCAACCCCATCTCCGAGTCAGCTTACGGCGAGACTTTCACCCGCAAGATTGCGCCCATGCTGGGCGCACATGAAAAAGCCACCCGAGGGTGGCTTTTCAGTACAGAACGGTGAAGCGCTATCAGTAAGCCTTGCCCGTCTTGTAGAAGTGTTCGAAGCAGAAGTTGGTTGCTTCGATGTAGCCTTCAGCACCACCGCAGTCGAAACGCGTGCCTTTGAACTTATAGGCAATCACACAACCGTCCTGCGCCTGCTTCATCAGGGCGTCGGTGATCTGGATCTCGCCACCTTTGCCCGGGTCGGTTTCTTCGATCAACTTGAAGATGTCCGGGGTCAGGATGTAACGACCGATGATCGCCAGGTTGGACGGGGCATCTTCAGGTTTTGGCTTCTCGACCATGTTACGTACGCGATACAGGTCATCACCGATCAAATCGCCGGCGATCACGCCGTATTTGTGGGTTTCCTGTGGGTCGACTTCCTGGATCGCTACGATCGTGCAACGGTATTGTTTGTACAGTTTGACCATCTGGGTCAGTACACCGTCGCCTTCCAGGTTGACGCACAAGTCGTCCGCCAGCACTACCGCGAACGGTTCGTCACCGATCAGCGGGCGGCCAGTCAGAATCGCGTGGCCCAGGCCCTTCATTTCAGTCTGACGAGTGTAGGAGAACGAGCACTCATCAAGCAGCTTACGGATGCCGACCAGGTACTTTTCCTTGTCGGTACCTTTGATCTGGTTTTCCAGCTCGTAGCTGATGTCGAAGTGGTCTTCCAGGGCACGCTTGCCACGACCAGTAACAATGGAGATTTCTGTCAAGCCAGCGTCCAGCGCTTCTTCTACGCCGTACTGGATCAGTGGCTTGTTCACCACCGGCAGCATTTCTTTAGGCATGGCCTTGGTCGCTGGCAGGAAGCGAGTACCGTAACCGGCTGCTGGGAACAAGCATTTCTTGATCATATGAGTCCTTAAAAGGGCTGTACGTACGAATTTTGGCGCAGTCTAATCAGGCGGCGAGCACCTTTCAATGCCCGACACGGGTTAACCGATGCCATCATAGAGAAATATTAGGTGCGATAGTTCCGCAGCATCTTATATATCGAGCCTGCCGTAAATCACCTTCTCACCGTCAGGCCCTGTTTTAAAAGGGATGCGCAGGTTCCCGGGGACCCGCTGACCTGACCGACAGCTGTGCTTCCAAACCCCGTTTGGCGCTATCATTGCGCACTTGACCCAGCCAGCGAGGCAGATAGATGTCGGCAGTAAAAAGCGTGAACGGTTACCTGATCAATCAGGCAAAAGATGGCCAGTGGTGGGTAGACAGTGTCGGTGGCGAAAACGTTGCCGGGCCTTTCCCGACAGAAGCGTTGGCCATTGAAGTTGCAGAGGTACTGCAGGATCAGCCGGCGCCTCCTGCCCGGCGACGCAACGCCAAACCCTGAGACAGTGGCCCTGCCTTTGTGCAGGGCTTTCTGGTGTTTGCCTGTACCAAAATGGCCTTTCGCTATAATCTCTCGTCACGCTTGGCTGTACCCCGCTCTACATCAACACTTTGACGACGATAAACGACATGAAAAAAGTTCTGGTAATCAGCGCGATACTGGCAGCTCTCAGCGGCTGTGCCACCGCCGAAAAAACTTATCTGAACAACGGCCAACAAGGGCTGGCCATTGACTGTTCCGGAGAGGCCAACTCGTGGGCCACTTGCTACGAAAAAGCCGATGCCTCATGCGCCGGCACCGGCTATAACATCATTGGTACCGACGGTACGCCTTCACCCAAGGAAAGCGAGAAAACCCTGGGGGTCGACGTTGGTAACTTCAAGAGCCGCAGCGTGGTGGTGACCTGCAAGTAAGCGTGCGACCCGCCTCGACGTGATTACATATGAATTTCAGCGAATTTGATCCCGAGCCCGCGAATGGTCTCGATCAGGTCATCCAGCCGTCCGAAAGATTCAACCTCGTCGCTGTCATCCACCAGGAAAAAGCTGCGCCCTGCACTTTTCTTGAAAAACACAATCCACTCGCCCGAATTGGCCGGATTTTGAATCACATGGGTCGCCGAAATATTACCCTCAGCATGCTTCTCCCTTACCTGCTCACGCTTCATCACTGACTCCAAAAATGACAATGCTGCCGAAATGCAAGCGTCGACAGCATCTGTATCGATTGGCCACAGTTTATCGGATGCCAGAGCCGGCTATCTCACAGAAACCAAAAAAGCCCGAAAAAGTACAAACATCAGGTGTTCGTACCTCCTTGGGCTTTAAAAATAGCGGATCGTTATCAGGTCACGTCGCAATCAGCCGGAAATACACTCCTCGGCCGCATTGCGTACATCCCGGGGGCGCATCGGCACATTGGACATCCGTTCAAACAGCTTGATGCTGCTGCCACTGGATCGATCTTCAATATCGAACACTGCGGCCGGCCCCGAAGAAAATTTTTGCGGGACGATAACCCTCACGCCATCCTTGTGCGGCTCGATCTGCAAGGCACCACGGCTACTGGCCAGTTTTTCGGTCACACAGGTGGCGTAGTCCTGCGGACTTTTTCCGGAGATCACGACCATGGTTGGCGGCGTCTGCTTGATGTCCGCGACCGTGGCACAACCACTCATAGCCAAGGCCAGAATCCATACAGCCCACTTCATAAAAAACCTCCGATAAAGACGGTCCGACAGCGCAAATGCGGTTTTTCTCCGGGACGCAGGGGTTTATCGCTCATAAAATCCCAAATAACTGTTTTTAATTGTCAAAGCCGTCCACCTCAGTCCGATAATAAACCCTTTGGGCTGATAAACTGCGCCATTGCCCATGCTATCGTTTTGATTTTGTAGAAAAAGCCCTTCTGGAGGCGCCCATGAAATTTATCCACCAGCGCGAGCACCTCAATGAAGACGATATCGTCGTCATCGAATGCTCCCAGGTTTGCAACATTCGGCTGATGAACGACGCCAACTTCCGCAGCTTCAAAAATGGCGGTCGTCATACCTATCACGGCGGCGCGTTCGACAAGTTCCCGGCGAAGATCACTGCACCCAGCACCGGTTTCTGGAACATCACCATCGATACGGTCAGCAACAGAGCGATCAGCGTAACCCGCAAACCGACCCTGACCCATTCGATCAAGATCATCCGCCGCTCCAGCTCGAAACTGCGCTGAAACCGGCTCCCGCATTGCCCCGCCCCACGACTGAAAAGGAACAGGAACGACCGTGACCCAAACGACCAAGTACGTCATCAAATACAAACTCAATGGCGAACGTCGTTTCGAATTCGCTCAGCTTGAGTCCGGCACCGTTGAAGAAGCCAAAGCCGCACTGGCGGTCATTCATGGCCAGACCGACGACATCATCAGCGATGTCAACGTGAGTAAGGCACTGTAACGCGACGCAAGCACACAGGAGCAACATGGACGTCACGCTCCCCGTGTCTTGATTGACTACCCTGCGCACCTCATCGGAATTCGACCGCAAGCACCGGAGTGTCAGCAGTATCAACGCTCCCTAGACTGGCAAACCTAAACCTCTGGTTCAGGAGTCAGACCATGCCCCTCGCACACCCCTCAACGAATCACCTTCCAACTGTTCGCCGTGGGGCACAAAGATGAGCCAGCAGGTTCTTGGCCAGCATCTCGCCGCTCTGGACTGGGCTGCTATCGAGCAAAGTCTTGACCAGAACGGCAGCGCCATCCTTACCGGACTCCTCGACGCAACCGACTGCGACAACCTGAGCGCCTTGTATGACCATCAAGCGCTGTTCCGCTCCCACGTGCTGATGGCCCGGCACGGCTTCGGTCGAGGCGAATACAAATATTTCAGATATCCGCTACCGAGCATCGTTGCCCAATTACGGGGTGCGCTGTATCCAAAACTGGTTGCGCTGGCCAACCGCTGGAATGAACACATGAACCTGCCCGTTCGCTATCCGGTAGAGCATGAGGACTTCCTCCAGCTCTGCCACGAAGCCGGCCAGCAGCGACCGACACCCTTGTTGCTGCAATATGGACCCGAGGACTACAACTGCCTTCATCAGGATCTGTACGGCGAGCACGTATTCCCACTGCAGGTGGCGATTTTGCTGTCCGAGCCCGGAGAAGACTTTACCGGTGGTGAGTTCGTCATCACCGAACAGCGCCCCCGCATGCAGTCACGACCGCAGGTTATTGGTCTGAAGAAAGGTGATGCGGTTATTTTTGCCGTGCATCACCGGCCGGTACAAGGCGTTCGTGGCTTCTACAGAGTCACCTTGCGTCACGGTGTGAGTCGCCTGCTCACAGGTAAACGGCATACGCTTGGAGTCATATTTCACGATGCGCAGTGATGACATGAGCTCGACAACCGATGATTTGTTTGCTGACGCAGACGTTCAACAACCTGCCAAAACCGAACGGATCGGCGAACAATCCTTCGTGCTCAGAGGTTTTGCCCTGCCGTGGACAGATCGATTGTTGCCTGCGCTGGAAAGGGTTCTGCAGGTAGCACCGTTTCGGCAAATGATTACGCCCGGCGGCTTTACCATGTCGGTCGGCTTGAGCAGTTGTGGCACGCTCGGCTGGACCACTGATCGAAACGGCTACCGCTACACCCGCATCGATCCACAAACCGGTCAGCCATGGCCCGACATGCCTGCCGTGTTCCTGGAACTGGCTCAGGCAGCTGCACTGGAAGCCGGATTCAACGATTTCATACCGGACTCCTGCCTGATTAACCATTACCTCCCGGGGGCCAAAATGTCCTTGCATCAAGACAAGAACGAACGCTCTTACAGTGCGCCGATCGTTTCGGTATCCCTTGGTTTACCGGCCATGTTTTTGTTCGGCGGTCATGTACGCAGTGATAAAAGCCAACGGGTGCCGCTGCTTCATGGGGACATCGTGGTGTGGGGCGGAGTGGATCGCTTGCGTTATCACGGCATACTGCCGCTGAAGGACGGCGTGCATCCGCAACTGGGTGCCCAACGCATCAATTTCACCTTTCGCACCGCTGACTGATGAAAAACGGAATTTGACCGCAAGACCCGGAGTGCCCTCGCCCTGCTTGCTCGCTAATCTGACCTGAACCTGTAAACGAGTTGAACCCCATGACATCCGTCTGCGCAAAAACCACGACAGAGAACGATCCCCGCTGGTCAGCGGTGCTGGCACGAGATCCACGCGCGGACAGTCAGTTTGTCTATGCGGTGAAAACCACCGGAATCTATTGCCGGCCGAGCAGCCTGGCGCGCCTTCCAAAACCTGAAAACGTCGAATTTTTCGACACCGCCGAACAGGCCCAGGCCGCCGGTTATCGCCCGAGCAAACGCGCCGCGGCTGACCAGACGGATATCGCCGCGCAGCACTCAGCGCTGGTCGCAACAGCCTGTCGCCAGATTGAATCCGCCGAGACCCTGCCCAGCCTGAAAGAATTGGCACAGGTGGCGGGTATGAGCGCCTTTCATTTTCACCGGGTCTTCAAAGCCGTTACCGGCCTGACACCCAAGGGCTATGCCACCGGTCACCGCTCGCGCAAAGTCCGTGAGCGGCTCGAAGATGGTAATTCGGTGACAGACGCGCTGTATGACGCCGGCTTCAATTCCAACAGTCGCTTCTACGAGTCAGCCGATAACCTGCTCGGCATGAAACCCAGTGACTACCGCGCCGGCGGGCTGAACGCCGACATCCGTTTTGCTGTTGGCCAATGCTCACTGGGCGCGATATTGGTGGCACAAAGCAATCGCGGGGTCTGCGCGATTCTGCTGGGGGACGATCCCGATGCCCTCCTCCATGACCTGCAGGACAAATTCCCCCGCGCCAATCTGATTGGCGCCGATCATGATTTTGAGCAATTGATTGCCAAGGTGGTGGGTTTTATCGAAGCGCCAGCCATTGGCCTGGATTTGCCCCTGGATTTGCGCGGCACGGCTTTTCAAGAACGAGTATGGATGGCGCTGCGGGAGATTCCGGTGGGCAGCACCGCCAGCTACGCCGAAATCGCACAGCGCATCGGCGCACCGAAATCGTTCCGCGCCGTGGCACAAGCCTGTGGTGCCAACAGTCTGGCGGTGGCGATCCCCTGCCATCGGGTGGTCCGCAGCGACGGCAACCTCTCGGGCTATCGCTGGGGTGTAGAGCGCAAACGCCAGTTGCTGGAGCGTGAGACCCAAGCTTAGAAAATCCCGATATGGACCGCCACGCTGTCAGGACCGGTATAAGCCTCAAAGTCCGTAGCGAATTTGCGTTTAGTCTGCGGATTTTCGTTGAACCAGGCCCATATCTGTCCCCAGGCCTCGATCACACAACCCGGCATGGGGCCCTTGGCTTCGAAGACCAGGTATTGGCCGCCCTGCACCTCGATGGTTTCGAATTCGGCCGCGGGTGCTGCCACTGCAACCCCTGCGGTAACATCAAACGGGCCCGAGGCATCGGACTCATAGTTGGAGTACACGCCATAAACCAGTGACTCCGGTTGCTTGTGGGCAATTTTTTCGAACAGGCCCTCGGCAAAAAAACGCCCCCACATCGGGCCAATTCTGGCGGTACCTGCCTGCTGTTCGGCGCTGTTGAACGTACGCACACGCAGGCCCGACACGGTAAAAGGTGACACTTCCAGCTGTTTGATTTCCATTGAGCAAAAACTCCCTGATTAACGATTCACATCCACCACAACCCGACCACGCAACTGACCGGCGAGTAACCGCGGTGCAGCTTCTATAGCTTCACTCAAACCAATTTCATGGCTGATCAGCGGCAGCAAAGCGAAGTCCAGATCCTTGGCCAGGCGATCCCAGGCAACGATACGATTGGCCTTGAGTTGGGTCACGCTATTAATCCCGGCCAATGTAACACCACGTAAAATGAAGGGTGCCACAGACGCCGGAAAGTCCATGCCTTGCGCCAGTCCACAGGCCGCCACGGTGCCATTGGCTCGGGTGCTGGCGCAGGCATTGGCCAGGGTGTGACTGCCGACTGAGTCAATCACCGCCGCCCAGCGTTCTTTAGCCAACGGTTTGCCAGGTTCGGACAGACTGGCCCGGTCGATGATTTCGCTGGCCCCCAACTGGTGCAAATAGGCGTGCTCTGAGGTGCGACCTGTGGACGCCACCACTCGATAACCGAGTTTGGCCAACAAGGCGATGGCAAAACTGCCAACCCCGCCGTTAGCGCCAGTCACCAGCACCTCGCCCTGATCCGGTCTCACGCCATTACGCTCCAGCGCCAGGATACTCAGCATCGCCGTGTAACCCGCAGTGCCGATCGCCATGGCCTGGGCCGGAGTAAACGCCGCCGGCAACGGAATCAACCAGTCGCCGTCAAGCCGTGCCTTCTGCGCCAGCCCGCCCCAATGGCCTTCGCCTACGCCCCAGCCATTAAGCAGGACTTTGTCCCCCGCCTTGTAGTCTGGATGGCTGCTGACTTCGACAGTCCCGGCCAGATCAATCCCCGGCACCATGGGAAATTTACGCACTACCGGGTTGCTGCCAGTGATGGCCAGTCCATCCTTGAAGTTCAAGGTGCTATACGCCACGCGGACTGTGACATTCCCCTCCGGCAACTGGTCTTCGCTGATTTGAGTCAAATTGGCCCGATAACCACTTTCATCTTTCTCGATCAAAATAGCCTTGAACATAGCGCCTCCTGGTAGGGCGGTGGTGGGAGAGGAACGCGTTGGCTGACGTGGCGTTCATCGTCATGACTGGGACATTAGACTTCTCGTCCCTCAAGTCAATCAGCCGAAGGTAGAACCCGGCTGAAAGTCGACTGGCCTTGTGGCAGTCACTCCTGATACAAACGTCCCGTTGCCGTCCTTATCTTTTTTGACGTCGGAGAAGACCCAAAATGAGCCAATGGCCTGATACCCGCATTCTTGACCTGCTTGGCATCGAACTGCCGATCATTCAAGCGCCCATGGCCGGTGCGACTACTTCAGCGATGGTCATCGCCGCCAGCAACGCCGGAGGTCTGGGCTCCTTGCCTGCCGCCATGTTGAGCATCGAGCAGCTGCGCGAGGAGTTGAAGGTTATCCGCCAACACAGTCAGCGCCCGCTGAACGTGAATTTCTTCTGCCATCAAACACCGGTCGCCGATGCAGATCGCGAACGTGACTGGAAGAACCTGCTGGAACCCTATTACCGCGAACTGGGTGCTGATTTCGATGCGCCTACGCCTGTCTCCAACCGCGCGCCGTTCGATAACGCTGCCTGCGAAGTGGTCGAAGAGTTTCGCCCGGAAGTGGTCAGCTTCCACTTCGGCTTGCCTGAAAGGTCGCTGCTGGACCGCGTCAAAGCGACCGGCGCAAAAATCCTTTCCTCGGCAACCACTGTCGATGAAGCCATCTGGCTGGAGCAGCACGGCTGCGATGCAATCATCGCCATGGGTTACGAAGCGGGCGGACATCGTGGGATTTTTCTAAGCGATGACCTCAACAGCCAGGTCGGGACCATGGCCCTGGTGCCGCAAATCGTCGATGCCGTCAGCGTCCCGGTCATCGCAGCGGGTGGGATTGGCGACGCCCGAGGAATCGCCGCAGCGTTCCTCCTCGGCGCCTCAGCGGTTCAGTTGGGGACGGCCTATTTGTTCACGCCAGAAGCGAAAGTTACGGCGTCTCATCACAAGGCTTTACGCACCGCCAAAGAGAGCGAGACGGCACTGACCAATGTCTTCACCGGTCGCCCGGCTCGGGGGATTCTCAACCGGGTCATGCGCGAACTCGGCCCGATCAGCGCAGCGGCGCCGGCCTTCCCTCTCGCTGGCGGCGCCTTGATGCCCCTGCGCGCCAAAGACGAGGCCGACTTCAGCAACCTCTGGTCCGGACAGGCAATACGTCTGGGCGTCGAACTGTCGACCGCTGAGCTGACTACACGCCTGGCCGCACAGGCGCTGGCTAAATTGACTGCGCATTAACACGCACAAGGCCGCGATCCAGATCGCGGCCTTCCTTACTTGATCCCCGCTGCAAAATCCTTGCGTCAACACCTCCAGTTCCGTTCGTCGCCGATTCGCTATATATTCGACTATATAGCGTTTAACCCCCAAGCCTCGGCGCAGTCCACTTCCAATAACAAACTGCCCACCGCACTCGACCCACGGAGCCGCTACATGTCTATTCGTGTCCCACGTTTTGCCCCTACCTGCCTGGCATCCTTGCTCGCAGTCTTCGCTTTCGGATCGGCTCAGGCCGATGAGGTCCAGGTGGCGGTCGCGGCCAACTTCACCGCACCGATTCAGGTGATCGCCGCCAATTTCGAAAAGGACACTGGCCACAAGCTGGTCGCCTCTTTTGGTGCTACTGGGCAGTTCTATACCCAGATCAAAAATGGCGCGCCGTTCGAAGTGTTCCTCTCCGCCGATGACAGCACCCCGCAGAAACTCGAAACCGAAGGCGACACCGTCAAGGGCTCGCGCTTTACCTACGCGATCGGCACCCTTGCACTGTGGTCGGCCAAGGACGGTTACGTCGATGCCAAGGGCAAAGTGCTTAACGACAACCAGTATCAGCACCTGTCCATTGCCAACCCGAAAGCGGCACCTTACGGCCTCGCCGCCACTCAGGTGTTGGCCAAACTGGGCCTGACTGACAAGGTCAAAGACAAGATCGTCGAAGGCCAGAACATCACCCAGGCCTATCAGTTCGTTTCCACCGGCAACGCCGAATTGGGCTTTGTTGCCTTGTCGCAGATCTATAAAGACGGCAAAGTCACCAGCGGCTCAGCCTGGATCGTTCCGGCCGCCATGCACGACCCGATCAAACAAGACGCGGTGATCCTCACTAAAGGCAAGGACAACCCGGCCGCCAAGGCACTGGTTGACTACCTCAAAGGTCCGAAAGCCGCTGCCGTCATCAAATCCTACGGTTACCAACTCTAAATGCCGCTATCGAGTGCCGATTTATCCGCCATTTGGCTGACCCTGAAACTGGCATCCCTGGTCACGCTCATCCTGCTGATTATCGGCACTCCGATTGCGTTATGGCTGTCGCGCACCCGCTCATGGCTGCGCGGCCCGGTCGGTGCGATCGTCGCCCTGCCGTTGGTGCTGCCGCCGACGGTTATCGGCTTTTACTTGCTGCTCGCCCTCGGCCCTCACGGGTTTGTCGGTCAATTTACCCAGTCTCTCGGGCTGGGCACCCTGACCTTTAGCTTCAGCGGTTTGGTGATCGGCTCGGTCATCTATTCGATGCCCTTTGTCGTGCAACCGTTGCAGAATGCATTTTCAGCCATCGGCCCCCGTCCACTGGAAGTCGCCGCGACATTGCGCGCCAATCCTTGGGACACCTTTTTCAGTGTCATCCTGCCGTTGGCCAGACCCGGCTTCATTACTGCGGCGATTCTCGGCTTCGCTCATACCGTCGGCGAGTTCGGCGTGGTGCTGATGATCGGCGGCAATATCCCGGAGAAAACCCGCGTGGTGTCGGTACAAATCTATGACCACGTCGAAGCCACGGAATATTTACAGGCACACTGGCTCGCGGGCGCCATGCTGGTGTTCTCGTTCCTGATACTGCTCGCGCTCTACTCGAGCCGCAAAACCAAAGCTGCCTGGAGCTGATTGATGACCTCGTTGATTCATGCTCGCTTGCAACTGAACTATCCCGGTTTCTCGCTGGACCTTGACCTGCAACTGCCTGGGCGCGGCGTCACTGCGCTGTATGGCCATTCTGGCTCGGGTAAAACCACCTGTTTGCGCTGTATCGCCGGCCTTGAGAAAGCCGAGCAAGGCTTTATCCAGATCAACGACGAGGTCTGGCAAGACAGCCGTAAAAAGCTTTTCGTCGCCCCCCATAAACGGGCGCTGGGCTACGTCTTTCAAGAGGCCAGTCTGTTTCCCCATCTGTCGGTGCTGGCCAACCTCGAATTCGGCCTGCGGCGCATTGCGCGTCAGCAACGGCGAGTCGATATGGCCCATGCCACCGAACTGCTGGGGATCGGCCACTTGCTCGATCGCCATCCACTGAATTTGTCGGGGGGTGAGCGTCAACGCGTCGGCATTGCTCGCGCCCTGTTGACCAGCCCCAGGCTATTGCTGATGGATGAGCCATTGGCAGCGCTGGACACCCAACGCAAAAACGAAATCCTGCCCTACCTCGAGCGCCTGCATGACGAACTGGACATCCCGGTGCTGTATGTCAGTCACTCGCAGGATGAGGTTGCGCGCCTGGCTGACCACATCGTCCTGCTCAGCGAAGGTAAGGCCTTAGCCAGCGGCCCCATCGGCGAAACCCTGGCTCGGCTCGACCTGCCAATGGCACTGGGCGACGATGCCGGCGTGGTGATCGAAGGCAAGGTCAGCGCCTATGACGCGCCCTATCAGCTCCTCACCCTACAACTGCCGGAAAGCCTGCTGAGCGTGCGGGTCGCACATTCTCCATTGGCGAACGGAAAGACCCTACGTTTCAAAGTCCAGGCTCGCGACGTCAGCCTGAGCCTGCAAGACACCGAACACAGCAGTATCCTCAATCGCTTGCCGGTCACGGTGATCAGCGAAGTTCCCGCCGATAACGCGGCCCATGTACTGATACGCCTTGATGCCGCGGGCACCGCGTTGCTGGCGCGGATCACCCGTTACTCTCGAGATCAGTTGAACCTGCATCCTGGC
This sequence comes from Pseudomonas sp. H11T01, assembly GCF_048515765.1. NCBI lineage: Bacteria > Pseudomonadati > Pseudomonadota > Gammaproteobacteria > Pseudomonadales > Pseudomonadaceae > Pseudomonas > Pseudomonas sp. H11T01. Next base: position 15,306 of record NZ_JBLYED010000020.1, read on the forward strand.
CAGCAACTCTGGGCACAGATCAAAGCGGTGGCAGTCCTGGCTTAAAAATCGGGCACGACCGCAATGGCTCGCGGTCAATGGCAATACAGGCCCTGATTCATTGAACGGAATGACCGCCATGCCAGAGATGCTGCCACCCGATCTCCCTCGTGACCTGCACTATGTCGATGACACCCAGCCCGGTATTCGCCGAAAACTGCAACGGGGAAAATTCAGTTACTTCGACGTGCACGGCCAGCGCATCCGCGACCCGAAAGAAATCAAACGCATCAACGCATTGGCCGTGCCGCCGGCCTACACCGATGTCTGGATCTGCGCCGACCCGCGTGGCCACCTTCAAGCCACCGGACGCGACGCTCGCGGCCGCAAACAATACCGCTACCACCCGCGCTGGCGTGAAGTGCGTGACGCCGACAAATATTCACGCTTGCTCGAGTTCGGCATGGCCTTGCCGAAACTGCGCAAACAGCTTGAAACTCTGTTGGCTGCTCCGGGTTTTAGTCGCGACAAGGTCATGGCCACGGTCATCACCTTGCTCGATGCCACGCTGATTCGCGTCGGCAACACTCAGTATGCCCGCGACAACCGCTCATACGGGCTGACGACCCTGCGCAACAAACATGTCGAAATCAACGGCAGCGCCGTTCTTTTCCAGTTCCGCGGCAAGAGCGGCGTCGAGCACCAGATCACTGTAAAAGACCCGCGTCTGGCGCGGATCATCAAGCGATGCCTGGAACTGCCGGGGCAAAATCTGTTTCAGTATCTGGACGAACAAGGCGAACGGCATAACGTCAGCTCATCCGACGTTAATGCTTACCTGCAGGCTCTTACCGGCGCTGAGTTCACCGCCAAGGACTACCGCACCTGGGCCGGCAGCGCGCAGGCATTGGCGGTACTGCGAGAACTGCATTGGCAACCCGAATCCGACGCAAAAAAACATATTGTCGAGATGGTCAAAAGCGTCGCTCAACAACTCGGCAACACTTCGGCGGTCTGCCGAAAATGCTACATCCACCCGGCACTGCTGGAAGGATTCGTGCTCGGCGCACTGGCCGATTTACCCAAACCCCGGGCACGCAAAGGCTTGAAAACAGAGGAAGTCGGGCTGGCGATGTTTCTGGAACAGTTGGCTGAAAAAACACCGAATACCTGAAGATCGAGAAATCATGCATCTCTAGAAATGTCATGAGTCCTTGTACGAAAAAAGCATCATGGGCTAGGCTAGCCATCTTCCCCTTACGCTGGACGACCGCAGAAGTGAACAACTAAGCCTTCCAAAATGTATTCGCAACAAGCCGCCATTGGCGCTTGTTGGCCTTTCCGACATTTTTTGGAGGTGCTGATGACTCACGTCACCCGGCTACCCGCGCTCGTATCCTTGAATCAGGTGTGTTTCCAGTTCGCCGATGGCGAGACACTGCTCGACTCACTCACTCTCAGTTTCGATCATTGCCCCACCGGTATTGTCGGCCGCAACGGCATGGGCAAAAGCGTACTTGCTCGCCTGATTGCAGGCCGGCTCAACCCATCACTCGGAAAAATCACTCGCTTTGGCGATGTCGCTTACGTGGCTCAAGATCACTTTGCCCTGACCGGGCAAACTGTGGCCCGGGCCCTCGGAGTCGCCGATGCGCTCGACGCGTTGAAACGCTTGGCAGCGGGCACGGCCTCGGCCGAGGATCTGGAGCGGGTGAATGATCGTTGGGACTTACCCGAACGATTGCGCAAGCTTTTGAACGAAGCCGGGCTGCCCGGCGTTGATCCGGAACATCAGACAGACTCACTCAGCGGCGGCCAACTGGCGCGGGTCGCGTTGATGGGTGCGTTCCTGACAACCGCCTCCCTGCTGGTTTTGGATGAACCCACCAACCATATGGATACCGAAGGTCGCATCTGGCTGCTTAACGCACTGAAGAAGTGGCATGGCGGTTTGATCGTCGTCAGCCATGATCGACAGTTGCTCAATAGCATGCAACGAATCGTCGAGCTTACCGCCCTCGGCCCTCGAGTCTATGGCGGTAGCTATGAGGCCTTCCATGCCCAGCGGCAGATCGAGCATGCGGCCGCCCAGGCGGCCCTCGAACAAGCCCGCACCGAGCGCACGCGGGAGCAAAAACGTCAGCAGCGCGAACACGACACCCTCCAGCGACGCGCAGCCGTTTCACGTAAAAAAGCCGACACCGCCAACGTCTCGCGATTCGAACGTGCCGACATGAAAGGCACTGCAACAGAAGTAATGGGGCATGTCCGTCAGACCCATCAGACGCACAAGGCCGAACTCGATGTGCATGTACGTGAAGCCAATGCGCGAGTGCTGTCGAAAAGTCCGACCTTAGTATCACTGCCGGGAACAAACGTGCCCGCGAGTCGACAGGTATTCACCCTGATTGATGCACAACTGCCTTGGTTACCCGCCAACGTCCCGACGACCTACTTGACCTGCTCGGCTATCGGACCGATGCGCATCGCCGTCAGTGGTCCCAACGGATGCGGAAAATCAACCCTGCTCAAAATGCTTGCCGGTGGCGTAGCGTGGGTACCTCTGAGTGGCACCTGCGCAACTCACGTACCGTGCGCCTATCTGGATCAACACCTTGAACTGCTTGATGATGAACGCTCCATCGTCGAACAACTGAACCTGCTCGACACGCCACTGACCGAAGGTGAACTGCGCAGCCGGCTGGCCATGCTGCAACTCGACACCCGGAGTGTCGTTCTGCCCAGCCGCCAGCTGAGCGGCGGCGAACGTCTCAAAGCGGCCATTGCGGTAGCCCTCTGGAAAGCAACTCCCGCGCAGTTGCTGTTGCTCGACGAACCGACCAATCACCTGGATTTAGAGTCGGTAAAAGCCTTCGAGAGCGCATTGCGAGACTTTCCGGGGACTATTGTGGTGGTTTCCCATGATGCGGACTTTCTGGCGGCGCTAGAACCCACACACGGCTTGAAGTGGGAGGTGACAGGATGGTGTTTCCAGCGTTTGAGTGACTAGTCAGGCCTTTTTCAGCGTTTCTATCAAAAGACCGCTTGGCGCAGTTTTTTGCACGTTTCAAACTTGCTTCTATAGTTGTTCTGACACGAGTCATACCGGTGACGCCATGGAAGACATTTTCGTTGTGAAGCGCTGCAACAAGATCATCATCCAGGGCCGCAGAGCGGGAGAGGCTTCTCACCTCGTTCCAGCAGCCGACTGGTACCGGATCGCCGATACCCGCACAGGCGGTTTTATCGGGGACGGTTATGATCACGAAGAGGACGCAGGCCGTGAATGCGGGCGGCTTAATGCGGTCAGCAAGCGCGCTTCATCTCGTTAGCATTGACCGATGCCACTCTCATTTACCGGGTCTATACTGATTTCAGCTGAAGGATCAGCAGCCCCATTGGCAGAAATCGAGCGTCGAGCGGCTGCTCCTCGCGGGCTTTTTGCTGCGTCCTGTCAGATTCCTTCTCTCATGGAGGTGTTCCAAATGTCCGAAAAAGAATCCATCACCACACTACTGACACTCCTCGACTCTCGTCAGGTCCGACTGGCCGCTGCCTGCAAAGAAATCGCAGACTGGGTCGACCACCAAGGTGGCCATCCCACAGCGCTCAGGATACGAGACCGTCTCAGAGAGATAGAGACCGAAGCTCCACTCGTTAGAAGTGCCCTAACGTCATTGAAACCTATTGAGCGCCCTCTTCCCCGGTTCAGGTAGCCAGGTATCTACCTGGTGCGCAAGGTTTGCATTCTCGGTGACGGGTGCAGCATGAGACAGAAGGAATCAACGTGACGCAGACAGAAAATACCGTTTGTGAGAAACACGAAAGGCTTGAGTGAGACACTTCACCCAAGCCTTTCGTTTTAAGGGTTACAGGCAGGTTGCCAGCGCGGCAAGTCTGCGCTTGGCGACCCAGCTGTCCGATGCCGCGTAATAGTTTGTGGTCGTGCCCGATGCAGTGCTCTGCACGTCGACGAAGTATTGCGCTCCGGTCGTGTAAACCGTATAGCCACCGGGCTCACCCGGTTGCATAAATGCCCCGGCATCGACACCAAACACCGACTCATCCTGCCACGCGAACTGGATGCACTGGGCCACAACTTTTTCCGGTTTGTTCGAAGAAAGCGTCTTGTACGGGCTTTTTGAGCGCGCCTCGTTCATCGCGGGCGTCGTGCACCCTGCCAGCAGAACCATCGCAACAGCCCCTATCAAAATCCGCATGACCTTCCCTCATTATAAAAAGGCGACTGTATCATTGGGCAGGCACAGATGAGAGGTTTGCAGCAATCTCTGGCAGGCATAGCCTCCCGGATTCCCGGGCGCCATAAATGAAAATGCCCCGCACATGGCGAGGCTTGTTGGCGACACTCAGCCTTGACGCTTGATTGCCGTCAGCGTGAAACACAGAGGTAGCTGCGCTTGCTGATTCTCGTAGAGGTCGTATTTTTCCTCACGATTGGAGTGCGGATACTCCTTCAAGTGTGCGATCTGAAGCCCGGCCTCGATTGAGCCCGTGACGATGTCACCCAGCCGATGGACAAACCAATAGAACGGAGAAATCTTCGCCTCGGTTTTGCCCTCATAGACAATCGCGTCGTCTTCGACAAAGGGCTCCACACGAAAGTAGGAGCTGTCTACTCGATAGGGATCAGGCGAATCAGGATCGAACATCTCGAGGAACGGATGCGTCTCATAAACCACCAGAGTGCCACCCACTTTGAGCGTCTTCGCGACATGAGACAGGAAGTCTGCAATATCGGGCATCCAGTTCAATACACCAATCGTAATCAATGCAACATCGAAACGACTGTGTAGTGCAGGCGACAAGCAATGAATGTCGGCCTCTATGAACTCGGGTTCATGGGGGGAATGAGATGCCAGCTCGCGCGCCTGATCAAGAAAGGCGCTTGATTGATCGATTCCAACCACCGAGCGGGCGCCAAGCGCAAAAAGCGAAAGGCTCTCTCGACCATTGTTACAGCCCAACTGCACGACATCTTTGCCATCAACGCCAACACTGAGAAGCAAGGACGTAATGGTCTGATCCAGACACGAGAAATCCGCGCGACCAACCGCGCTTAGGTGTGCCCGCCATTGATCAGTATTCTTATGATGTTTTGCAGAGTCATTCCATGCATCCCTATTGCTTGCAATCGCATTTTTAGTTGTTGCTTGCATTTCCATTGCGCTCTCCGATCCTGACCAGACATGACGTTCGCTGAATATTCACTGCGAGCCAAGTGCTGATTTCCCCCGCATTGATACAGCTGGCAGGAGTCTACCTCACAGCTCACGAAAAACTGAACCCACACAAACTGGCTCGTATCCGGTCACGGAGGGAGGCGCATAGACAGAGAGTGCGAAATTTACAGGAAGGAAAAGAAAAGGGATCAATGAGCCCTATGCACAGGTGCGCGAGCAGTTGGCCAGATGCGCAGCGATTTACCCGAAGGTTGGCGGTCAGACTCATTGATCATTGCCCAACTCAATGTTGGACGGTTTCCATTTAGATAAATGGAGGTCTTGCTACCCGCTCTCACCCTTACCTGTTTCCTTCAGGGTGGGCGCCAGGTAGTTACAGTTCTAACAAAGCCCACCCTGATGGTCTAATAACATTTTGTCCTGGCTTTATGACCTCAGGAAATAACCGCAACGCCAAACAACTGGGCAATCAGTGCAGTCGACCCAGCCATTGATTGGCTAAAGCAATACCGAACCGCAGAGCCTCGCCATACGTGCGCCATTCACCCATCTCCTCACCGAGCTTGACCCTGTCTTTCCCGGTCTTGAGCCAGATAGTTACTCCGGTAGGTGACAGGCTTTTGGGATCACCCCACATGAAATCGATCTGTGCTTGCGATCCGTTTGGATGGATGTAATCCACGGGATAAGGTCTTTCCACAACCAAATGCATGGAGATCTCCCTGAACCGGCCCCGCGCCGGAATATTAGAAATAGACCATTCATTCAACTCATGCCAGTTGCCGGGCTCTGCCCCATGCAACAGAAAACCGAAAGCCCGCCTACATTCAGGGTTTAAAAAGCCCGACTCAGTGGCCGGGCTTCAGATTACATTTTCAAATTACCAAGTGGATCATAGGGCTTCGGCACGGGCTTCTGCCTGTCAGCGCCGTGATCTTTACCAGGAATTTTAGCCGGACCTATAGGATCGACTTGAGGGTCGGAGACATCCGGCGAATCAGGATCAAAACCCAACTCTTCTTCGGCCGATAAGGGGGCAGGTAGTGGTGGGTCATTGAGAGTATTCGGATTGTTAGCCATAGCCACCTCGTGGTCGCGGTCCAGACGGCTGCTCCTCATAGTTTAGAAACCGACCGGACTTCAAAGTGCAAAGCCGCTGACGAATGGCATACAAGCCCCCGGCGTAAAGGCTCGAACCTTACTGAGGTTGGTGGCCGTTACCCACGCTTCGAGCAGTCACGATCCCCCACTCAAGAGCGGCCTCCATGTCCAGCTGATTGGGTGCTGGATTGTTGTTCTCAACGATAACAGTGCCGTCAGGCCTGTACACGCCTACGAACATCTGCAACGAACCGTCCCTCAGTATTTTGGCTTTTACCTCAATCTTGCAGCCGTTCGATAGGGTTTCTACGTGATTCAAATGGCGCTCAGTCATTGCGGCGTCCCTTCTGAATATGAAGCCTGAGTAAGGCACATATCACTGCATCACGCTAGCGGCTCTTTCCCAATACCCTACCGATGAACGATTGGAAAAGCTGGTGGCAAATTTGATCCCGATTGAAAACGATAAACCCCGTGTTTTGGCCCGCCCCGGCGAACTTGCTGGCAGCTGCTAATGTAAAACTGCCCACCATAAAAGGAAGGTCGCCATGAGATACAACCTGTTCGAAAACCAGAGAAACGAAATCATCCTGCTCGCCCGCATAATTATGATGATTCTTTTCATCATGTCCGGTTGGAGCAAGCTGACAAACTTCGGCGGTACCGTTGCCTACCTGACTTCACTCGGCGCCCCCATGCCCATGGTTGCCGCCGGGATTGCGGTGGTAATGGAGTTCTTCGTTGCTATAGCGATTATCGTGGGTTTCTACACCCGCCCGCTCGCCTTTCTATTTGCCTTGTTCGTGCTCGGCACCGCCCTAATCGCGCATCACTTCTGGACGATGGCTGACCCGGAGCGCGCGGCCAACACGATCCAGTACTTCAAGAACCTCAGCATCATGGGCGGCTTTCTGCTTCTGGGAATTACAGGTCCGGGCAAGTATTCGATTGATGGCCGATAGCGGCGCGCACATCAATCGATCCACACTGTTGCCTCTTTCCCTGGTTCAGCTCGCCATGATCGGTGGCTGCATCAGTGCGTAACCGTGCTGCTCGTCGACAAGGAAGACTTATGGAGGTCCCGCGACGGGCACGCAACATTCCTTCAAGGAATGCATTCTATTAATTATATGAATTTCATTTATTCGTAAGTAAGCGCTAGGGTTACTGCACGTCCCCGGAAGAGAAATCCAATGCCCTCCTCACGCTCCAGTTCCGCGCAAAAGTTCGATGCCTCTCGTGCTGGCGAATACGCTCAGCAAAGTCGCATTGCATTAGCAGGTTATGAGGCATGCCATGAGTTAGTTGCGTGCATGCTCGCCGCGAGCCTTGGTGCGGAGAAAACCGCGCGTATTCTGGTGGTGGGTGCAGGTGGTACTGCACAGGAAATCCTGAGCGCGGCGGCGCTGGAGCCGACATGGCGCTTCACAGCGGTTGATCCTTCCCCCTCGATGCTTGATCTGGCCGTTGCGCAACTGCAAGCAAGCGGATTTCTGGAGCGTACCGAGGTTCATCTGGGTACCGTCGAAGACCTGCCACCCAGTGATCTCTACGACGCTGCAACATTGATTGGGGTACTGCATCACCTACCCAGTGATGAGGCTAAGCAAAACATTCTCCAATCCATTGCCAGGCGCATCAAACCAGGGGCTCCGTTAGTATTGGCGGGAAACCATCATGCCTATTCCAGCCAACCACTCTTGTTGGCCGCCTGGGCTGAGCGCTGGCGACAGCAAGGCGCAAGTGCGGACGAAGTGCACGCCAAGCTCGGTAAAATTCTACAGGGCGCCGATCCTCCGCATTCGGAAGCGGCAGTACAGCAATTGCTCCACGACACCGGATTCGGTGATGCAACCCGGTTCTTTTCCAGCCTTTTCTGGGGAGCCTGGTTAGCTCGAAAACAAGTCTGAATTGGCGGATCAGTCGATTGAGCTTCCCGCCCCTATGCAACCGGAGAGGAAGGATCGCCAACGACGTCCATGCGAAGCAACGCTGTCATTACGGAGCAAACAAAAGGGCCTGCATGAGGTATCTCATGCAGGCCCTTGATATGTATGGCTGAAGCCGGAATCGAACCGGCACGTCAATTGAACTGCCGAGATTTGAGCCTAAAAACTGACGACTGGATCTATCCCGGCTCTGCTTCAGTGATGTTACTGGCGATACTCTTGCCCCCTATGATCACCACTGTAGTAACGCCCGTGATCACGTCCGTGCCCATCATGGTCATGCCAATACGGCCAGCACCCACCGAGCAATAGCGCTACTGACATCACTAAAATCAAAGTAGTTGTGCGTTTCATTTGATCGTCTCCTGGCAGGCAAAGCCTGACGCTATGTTCGTTTGAACCCCTCAAATTGAGGAGGTTCAAAACGCCAGATCACCTGATTCCCCTAGCGCCTGAATCAAATGAAGAGTCGCGAGAGAACAGATCGCCACCAAGATCAATCTGGGCGAACGGCTGTTGTAGCGGGAAGAGTCGTAATGACAGTCGATTGCAGTTCCAGGCAGCAGCAAATTTCAGGCAAAAAAAAGCCCAAGCAGCTGATGGACGCTTGGGGCTAAAAATGCATAAACCGTGGTGGTGAACGCAGAGCAATATTAACTGATTTCGAGAACTTGTAACAAGACATTTACATCCGTCCGTCCGATTAAAAATCGCCTAACCCCTTCAATAACCACACTTTTTTCAAGGCCGCGCCTCGGTGCGGTGGGAGAACAGCTGTGTCCGATTAGTCACGATTTAAAACCTTGGCAGGTTAATGATCATTCTGCCTGGATTAGCACGCTCTTCGGTTACGGTCACCTCACCACTTGGCAAGTGACCCTCCAGAAGCTTTCCACCTGACACCGTCCCGATGCCCGCTTCGAATGTCATCTCAACAACGTCGCCATCGCGAATAGCCGCAATGATGTCCTCCATCGAAGCTATATGCGGCTTTTCAAGAAATATTCCCCTGCTGACGCTGGGGTCAACCTTTGCCCACATGAAGAGCTCTATTTCGTCATCATCGTTGATGCGAACGGCTGTAACCACATAATGCGCCATAGGCTCACCTTGAAGGATTTACCTTCTCGATCTACTCAAACCTCACCCCTCACCTATTGCGCTGAAGGCAGAGGCAGGCGCGCAATGTCAGCCTGGGCCATTTCAATCTCGGCGATGGCATTCTGAACATGGTCCGCCTTCACCCACTTCATGGCTGGGTCACCGATTATTGCGCCAATTGACTGTCTGCACAGTTCATCCGCATCAAACCCTTGATTTCTGGCGATAGCCATCACCGTTTTCAGTGCTATTTCAAGCGCAACCACTCGATCTTCGCTCATGACACATACCTCTCTGTGGAACGTTAAGCGTAGTTCAACCCTTCACTTCAACGAATCACGCCAACCGCCGAGAGATCAAACACGTCTTGTCGCATCCAGTCACAGAGGGCGGCGCCTGACTGGAGATTCACTATGAGAATGATCGTTGAGATCGAGGATGGCTTGGCGCAAGCGCTGGCCGATGCTCACCCAGGGCTTCGATTTGGGCATACGACGGTTGTTATGACCGAACAGTACATACGCAACCGGAAAGGAAAAAAAGTATCGCCAACAAAGTGAATTGCGGACCAGAAACGAACAAGGGCCTGCATGAGGTATCTCACGCAAACCCTTGATATATATGGTGCCCGAAGCCGGGGTCGAACAACCTACCTAAAGACCCATATATCACTGGTTTCCACTAATATCATATTCGTCACATATACCTAAACGTATACCTAAAACGGGAAGTACCCTGGTCTTCTTCGTCTCCAGCCGGTCGCCTATCGTGCAGACGCCCTCCCCCGTTTTGCCGTCGCCGGGTGGCGCTTGTGATCATCATTGCTCTCCCCGTTTAGGGATGGTGATTACGTGCAAGGCCACAACGCGGTGTGGATCTGCCGGCGCGAAGAGATTGCCAGGCACTGGATAGCCCAATTCCCCGCCTGAGTGGTAAATGGTTCGGAACGGCCTGAGCCACGCTGGCGTATCAACATCACCCGTTCTGCATCAGGCGCTCAGCTCCTCCTCGAATATCGCCAAGGCATCCTTCAGGCAATCGATACCACGCATGGACCGCGTGAAGGCGGCCGCTTTCTCCTATCAATCCACCGCCATGCCGCGCCTGACCGGCGCACTCATCACCGTCGTGGGCTTCCTGCCGATCGGCCTCTCGAAGTCCACCACCGGCGAGTACGCGGGTGGCATTTTCTGGATCGTCGGCGCCGCGGTGCTGTTCTCGTGGACCTGCTCCGGCATCTTCACGCCGTACCTGGCGGTCAAGATGCTGCCCAACGACTTGGGCAAGCACCAGCATGGTGATCCGTACGACACGAAGTTCTACCGCAGCCTGCGCCGCCTGATCGACGTCGCCATCGAGCGCCGCTGGGTGGTCATCGGTGCGACGTTTGGCGCCCTGGTGCTTGCTCTGGCCTGTATCAAGCTAGTGCCGCAGCAATTCTTCCCCAACAGTTCGCGTCCTGAACTGGTCATTGACCTGCGCTTGAAAGAGGGTTCGTCCATCGCGGCGACCACCGAGCAGGTCAAGCACATGGAGGAGATTCTGGCGAAGGACGAGGACGTGCGTTTCTATACCGCCTACACCGGTGCCGACGCACCGCGCTTCTATCTCTCGCTCAACCCCGAGCTGCCGAATCCGGGATTTGCCCAGCTCGTTGTGATGACCAAGGACCTGGATGCACGCGAGCGGGTACGTGCGCGGCTGGTGACCTCGGCTGACCAACAATTCCCGCAGGCGTGGGTGCGCGTGACCCGGCTCGAGTTGGGGCCGTCCGTCGGCTACCCGGTGCAGTTCCGCGTCGTGGGGCCCGATACCCAGGAGGTGCGCAAAATCGCCCACGAGGTGGAGAAGGTGGTCGCGTTGAACTCGAAGGTGCGCGACCTCCAGCTCGACTGGAACGACCCGGTTCGCGCGCTGAAAGTGGAGCTCGATCAGGACAAGCCAAGCGCGCCCGCCTCATCGCCCGTGAAAACGGCTTCAAGTTCACATCATGAGGCGCCTCAGCAACCAGGTGCGTCAGCGCCGACGACAGGCATGGCTGGATCTACCGGCCCACGGAATTGAGGAGGCAGGCCATGGCCAAAGACAATGCGCAAATTCAGCGGGAAAAGCGCGCCAAGGAGAAAGCCCTGCTGGACCGGATCGGCACCGAGAAGCGCACGCTGATTGTGTCGAAAGCACTCGCTGATGCACTTCAGGTGCTGGGCGAGCGCCACGACTTCGAGGAATGGCAGGAGACGGTGTCGACGTTCTTGATCAACCTGGCCGCTGCGCCCACCGAAGAGTCAGCCCGATTCGTCACCCTGTCGCGACCTGAATTTGTAGTTTCAGAAAAACAGTCGCGACAGCTTGAAGAGTTCGCAAAGACTGGTGTTGAGGCGTAAAAACTAAAGGTACGATCTAAGCTTGTGACCAACTAGCTCCTGCCCTGTGTATATTTTGTACGCTGACTTCACAGCGGCGATTGCCTTATCCAGAGTATCGTTTCCATAGTCACCAAGCCCGCTAATCATATGTCTTGGCATTTCAAACTCTGAAAAGTCGATGATACTTTCACGAACGTGCTTTACTTCAGCTAGCAACGAATAAACATCGGTAGCGGATCGAAAGAGCTTCGAGTTAGATACAGCCAAATCAGTCATTATTTTTTCAAAAGCGGCTGTATGAATTTTCCAAAAAAAGGTGACGTGCTCATTCTCTGTCGTCCGCACGATAGCTCGCTCGGTCCCAGAAGCCGATTTTTTGTACTCGATTTCTCTCAACGTCGGATCTTGAAGCTCTGAACAAAGCCGCTTCAAGGCCTTCAATGACCATGCATTCTTTAATAACTCCTCAGCAATAAGCGCCTTGTACGCAGATATCTTCCTAGACTTCTCTCTAGTCTTTTTAATTAGCTCAACGATTTCTTTGACAACAAAGAGAATTATTGCTGCAACTACAGTAATTGGAAACGCATTACTCAACACTAACAATTGAGCAGCTATGCTTACTACACTTTTAGCGACGGCGTAAGCATCACTCCCAGAAGGCATACCACCTAGGTTCGAGCTGCCAGCCAGAAGTAAAGCAATGATTGAAATCAACAAAAACCGCATTTGTAACGCCCCATGCACAAAGAGTGAACAGCAGCAAAAACACACCTGCTATAGAAAGCGCATGCTTTCCTTAATACGAGTGTAGGCATCCGAGTAACTGCCAAGCCAACCCTCATAGCCAGGGACGTCATACGCTATTCGGAAATCCGCACTCGCATCTGATTCGACGGGCTCCCACGTTTTCAAGAAGTCATCACCAGAAGCAATCAAAACATCCGGTTGCTGGTACCCCTCAAATTGGCTTCCAGTTATGTCGATCCACAGCTCACCAAGCGCAAGCCACGCATGACTACCTAGCTCACCGCGATCCCCACCTGCATCTCCTTCAATCATTCGTGAGCCCGGAAAACCATTGTCAGCGAGGTGGGCCGCGAGAAGTCTCGATACGTCTTTGCAAGCGCCTTTTGGAAATCTCGGTGTGAGCTCCAAGCCCTCAGGGAACCCTACAAGACACTCTCTTGCAACGGCAACTCTGAAAGCGTTTACCAATTCGAAAAGCTTCACTCGCTCCATTTTCACACTCTCTCAACTCAATAAATAACTATACCGGCGAGGATCCTCTATGTCCGCACAACAGATCGACGAAAAGAAGCTCGAACGGGCGATCCGCAAAATCAAACACTGCTTGGCACTCGCGCAAAGCTCGAATGAGAACGAAGCAGCCACAGCGCTTCGCCAGGCGCAGGCTTTGATGCGTGAGTACCGGCTTACTGAGATGGATGTGAAGCTCAGCGACGTAGGTGAAGTTGAATCCCAATTCTCCCGACTGGACCGCCTACCAGCCTGGGAACGAAATTTAAGCGCGGCCGTGGCACAGGTGTTCGGATGCACGTCGTTGCGCAACCGCCAGTGGTGCAAGGTCAAAGATCGGATCGTTGAGCGCGCTGCCTTCGTCGGCGTTACACCGGCCCAACACATTGCCCTCTATGCCTTTGAGGCTTTGCTGACCAAGCTGAAATTGGCGCGAAAGGAATACGCAGCAGGTGTTCGATCAGGTAAGCACCGCAGCTCCTACTCCGCGGACACAGCCGCCGACCACTTCGCCATTACGTGGGTCGGTGAAGTGTACGGGAAGCTCCAAGCCTTAGTGCCGAAAGGCGAAGAGGACGCTCCGGCAGCGCATAGCGACGGCCGCGACATTGTGGCCGTGGAAGCCCAGGACAAGGCGCTTATCGCCGAATACCTCGCCAACAACGGCGTGGGTAAAGCCCGTAAAGCGCGCGAGACCGAGCTCGACATGAATGCACAAATCGCCGGCATGCTTGCTGGGCGAAAAGTAGACCTGCATGCCGGCCTTGCGCGAGCTGGCGACGACTTGCTCGCGCTCTCAGTCGTCGCCTGATCCTTACCCGCTTATTTGACTTCCGACTGGAACGCCGAACGCGACCGACTTGGAAAAGGGCGATAGCTCGCGATATTCCTGTTTAGAAAAGCGGCAACTTCCTCTGCGTCTTCCATTGTCGCGCCAGGCTTTAGGTCAAACACAGGCGGATAGTCCGGCAACCCTGGAATAGCGTCATGAAATTCCATGGTCAGGTACGGGTGCCCATCGCCTGTTTCCTTGATTGTGAAAACAACTCTGGTTTTGTCGCTCATCGCTTTTCACCTCGAACCGGCCCTATGCCGGGACAAACAGAAATACTCCACCCCGCTGGATCCGACCAGCCCAGAAGGATCGACAATGACTTCAGCAATTGACCTGTTCGCCGGACTTGGCGGATGGACCACGGGCGGCAAGGCTGCTGGCCTAGACGTGCTTTGGGCAGCCAACCATTGGCCATCTGCTGTCGAGTGGCACAGCGCCAACCACCCCGACACGCAGCACGTTTGCCAGGATCTCCACCAGGCTGACTGGTCGCAGGTGCCAAAGCACGACGTGATGCTGGCCTCCCCTTGCTGCCAAGGTCACGCCAAAGCTCGCGGCAAAGCAGCCGGCAACCCTCAGCACGACAACTCACGCTCGACCGCTTGGGCGCCAGTGGCGAATGCAGAGGTGAACCGGCCTGAATTCGCCGTAATCGAGAATGTTCCTGAGTTCATGGACTGGATTCTATACCCGGCCTGGGCAGATGCGATGAGGCGTTTGGGTTATCAACTTGCGCCGCATATCGTTGACTGCGCCGACCTTGGCGTTCCTCAGCACCGGGTGCGGTTGTTCATGGTCTGCTCCCGCAGCAAGGCTGCCATTGCACTTGCAGCTGCCCCGCTACCAACACGTGCCAGCCAGCGAGATTATCGACTTCGATGCGGGCAACTGGTCGCCAATCGAGAAGCCAGGCCGAGCGGCCTCGACGTTGCTCAGGGTGGAGAACGGACGGAAGCGCTTCGGCGACCGGTTCGTGATGCCCTATTACGGGTCCGGATCTGGCCTAACCGGCCGAAGCCTTGATCGCCCGATAGGCACCATCACAACGCTTGACCGCTGGGCAATAGTTGAAGGCGACCGGATGCGCATGATCACCGCCAACGAGGCAATGGCCGCTCAGTCATTCCCAGCCGACACCCTTCGCCCGGACAACCACCGACTGACCATGCACATGGCCGGCAATGCAGTACCGCCACTGGCTGGTCAGCGAATCATTGAGGCGTTAAAGGCTGCGGCGTGATTACCAAGGGCGAACAGGTGAGCGACCGTACTTCGTCATCCAAGTTAAGAACTCGTTTCCGGTTGGGGTGATTCGAATAGAGTCATCAGTCTTGACTATTAGATCCTTCGCAATAAGAAACGCAAGGAATCCGTCCATATCCCACTCGTCAAGGTTTGGCTTAAAACGATCTTTGTAAGCGGCCCATTCACGACCAGCCTCAACCATTGACATCCCGGTAACCGAGAGCTGATTCAAAAGCTGAAGCAATTGAATTTGACCACCGAAAATATGGGAATAAATATTCTCAAAATAACAGAGTACTCTCCACCCCGCGTTATCGCGAATTAGAAACTGCTGCACTTCTCCCGGGTCCTTGCCCTCAATCTGCTTCTTAACCAATTCAAGAACGATACCGAATGAATGAGGGAATTCTCCAGTCGGCACGTTCTGCAGTTCGCTGTCATTTGTTGATTGCTGAATTTGGGGTAATGGCGACTCAAGTTCAAACCCGTCCGCCCCGACTTTTTTGATTCTCGGAAGAATGCTTCGAATCTCATTTTTGAAGTAACCGACTGCAACGCAAAACATTATCAGGACGGCGTGAGGCCAGCCTAATCCGCTCCACAGCGCCGCGAATAGGCGCTCGAACCACTCCCATGTTTCTACCACGCCTGCGATAAATCCTGACCAATCGTTACTGGAAGCAGCTGCACCGTTCAATATTTCAACTCCTACCGGCCTCGTGTCGGGCTTTCAACCAATAGCCCACAAATCCAAATCACGCCACCGCCCGGGCATGACCCGGCATAGGACGCCCCATGCCCAAAGAAAACAAACTCGCTCTGAAGCGCGAGCGCGCCGAGCAGGTAAACCAAGCAATCCGGATCATCGCCGACCATGGCCGCCGGTTCTTCTACAGCCAGGCCGTGAGCCGCTACGCGAGCATGGAAGTCGATTCACACGGCAAGGTCCGGTTCATCGACGACTACACCGGCAAGCGCATCTTCACGCACGAAACGGTGTGGGGTGCCCGGTGGCGCGGATTCAGTCATGGCGGCACGCTGCGCGCCGTGGTCGAGGCCTTTCGCGATTTCATCCGCACCGGCGAACCCATGCACCCTGGCTATCTCGGACCTGAACGGTTCAATGACAGCAACATCTGGGGTTACGACGAGGCAGGCATGAAGGCCGTGCGCGAGCAAGCCGGCGCCCTTCCCGTCTTCCA
This sequence comes from Pseudomonas sp. H11T01, assembly GCF_048515765.1. Taxonomy (NCBI): domain Bacteria; kingdom Pseudomonadati; phylum Pseudomonadota; class Gammaproteobacteria; order Pseudomonadales; family Pseudomonadaceae; genus Pseudomonas; species Pseudomonas sp. H11T01. Next base: position 31,545 of record NZ_JBLYED010000020.1, read on the forward strand.
CCAACCTCTGGAGCGCAATAGGATATGAATGGGAATCGAATCTCTTGGGTCTGGCTCAGTGAGTTCAAGTAGGTGACAGGATCCTAGCTTCGACTGCCGTGAGCTCTATCTTTGCCATCGTGGCGAGATGCTCGATACTTTCTTTAACGTCGCTGCACTCTTGATCTATACGATAGAAGTCATCGTTTATTTGGATGGATCTAGCGAGGAAATCATGGAGACGTAAAAGCTGCTGACGCATTTCAAACACAAGAGTCAACTTGTTTGTGACTGGGCCTACGTCCAGTTTTGCCAGCCGTGACAATAAATCGTTAAGACCGAACTCAAGCTGGGCGAAATCCGGTTTTTTTAACTCTTTAACCTGACCCGAGATTCGGATCATTAGAAACTGGAGTTCATAGGCTATCTGAAAGACGCTTCGGGCGTAATTGAGGGCGAGGTGATGTTTCTGTTCAATTGCTTGCTGATTCGATATCAGACTCGATTCCGCTTCGTGTTTCTGCTGAGAAAGGCTGATCGAAATGGCAACAAGTATCGCGCCTATCGAGCCATATGCTTGCACCCAAGCAGGTAGATCATCGGTTCTTAACACCCCAAAATAAACAAATCCAAGCCCTAGCGCAGCACCAACCAACACCGAGTAAGCCAGCCAATTCCGCTTCAGATTCTGCAACATACCAAGTCAACCCATTCAAGTTAGCCTTCGATCATACCTCGACGGCGTTCACTCGATATTCGAATACTTTTCTCCGTACTTTTTAAGCCTGCCGGGGAACGGCGGGGCGAGGAATTCTTATGCCTGCAATCAAGTGCCACCTTGGCCACGAACAAAGCATCAGCACCGATGACTGGGTGGCAACGCTGACGCTCGATCAGCTCCGCTATGCGCGCACCGCCATGGACGACAAGATCAAAGCAGCCGAGGCACAACCCAAACGCACCGTTTGGCGTGTATGCCGCGGCGGGGTTTGCGTCGCCAACTACCGGGAAGACCAGTACGAGGCGGCCGCTGACCACCTGCTTCGGATCTACAAAGAGCGTTTCATGCCTGAGGCAGCGGAGTGGCTCAAGAAGCCTTACGGCTACCTGACCTTCGAACGACAGCTGCCAAACATCACGCCAGAGTTGGTGAGTCAGTTCGAATACGACACCGAGTGGTTCCCCGAAAAACCATAACCCCTCCCCACCTTCTGCCGCCACGCGCGGCATGGAGCATCACAATGGAAAATGAAATTCTCTCCGACGAAGAGCTGGCGGATCTCACTGGCTACAAGGCTCGGGCATATCAGCTGCGCTGGCTGACAGATCGCCACTGGGTGTTTGTCGAAAGCCGAGGTAAGCGTCCATTGGTTGGTCGGATGTACGCCCGCATGAAGCTGGGAATGATCTCCCCGACCTTCACAGACCCCAACCCACCGCCGGCGGCTCCGGCATGGACGCCCGATTTTTCGCGAGTGAACTGACATGCACCCAAAGCGGCGTACTGCGGTCTCTGTTTTGCCCTAAACTTTGCGCTGCCCCCCCGACACCCTGCCTAGTCCAAATGATGGATTGGAGCTACTAGAAGCTCAGCCCCCGGAAAAAAAGGCGCCCAACCTTCCTCGCTTTCTTCCGTACCAGTTATGTACCACCTCTCCCTCCTTGCGCACTTCACAACTCCTGCCTTCAGCCTTTGCGCTGCTATGCTCTCGATTTTCCGAACGGAGTCGAAGCCTTGTCCGGCCAGAGCGCCTTTCACGATGTTCTAACAAGAATTTACGAGAACCAGCTCGCTCTTGAGGCTGCAATCATGGAGCTGGTTTTGTCAGCTGTCAGCAGATGTGGGATGGTAAATCTCACTACCCCGACCTAGTACGTTTGGTTGTTCCGAAAGACCAGGCTGTTGCCTTGGCACAAAAAATTCTCCGCGCTTAAGAATTGGCTGGGCCGGACGAAACCCATCTGAGCGAAATCCCGCTCTACGGTGAACTGGCGGTGCTGGAAGACGAATAGTTCAAGGAAAGCCGCCCAGATCCACCCAAAGCCCCGAATCATCGTGGGGCCGAGGTCGTAAGCGGACGCCCATTTTCGCGTCCGCCAAATAGTTAGGGAATCACACAAGGGTGAGTTATGGGAGTAATGTTTAGTTTAGGAGTCACACCTATGCGTCAAAATCGGCGTCAACTCTTGGCATTGGTGATGGGGGTGGCCCTGCTCATTCTTGCCATCACGTTGAACAGGGCTCTGACTTTCACCCCGTTCCATTTGATCGGACTGAGCCGCGAGTGGTGGGTTGGTCCCCGAGAGATTGCCCATATGATTGGCCTGACCGGTTTCACGGTCGCGGCGTGGTACTTCATCAGTTCGTTTGCTTCCAGGCGGCTAATCGCGACGAACATAGCGATAACGGTGGCAGTTGTAGTCGGTTTGGCATCATCTTGGCCTGAAGATGGCTGGCTGTACGATGTTTTTGGGGTCACGACCTTCGAGCTAGCTGTCAGCCTATCCCCTATCTACCTCGGGGCTTGGGCGCTATTCGGTCTCATCGCTTGGAAGACTCCCAGCTTGCTTCGCCCGAAGCCGGCACTCATGAGTTCGTGTCTTGTTCTGGTCATGACGACAGCGCTCTGGGAGTTGTACATCCAGCCATTCGACAACGTATATGGAGGCCCGCCCAGAGGCTGGATTGAGATGGCTCAGGTGCTTTGTGATCTGGTGGGCATCTTGTTTGGTGCTCTAATCGTTCAAAGGATTGCCGGTTGGCCAGAGCCCCAAAATGAGGCGGTGTTTAGAAAACCGAGAGACTGCATCTGACAGCGAATGAACTGAAACAAATAGCTAACGGAAAAAATCACTGCCATGTGCCCAGGGCCGTCGATATAAGCTGTGTCCATTGCGTGCCCACTTGCTCCCAGCCATAAGCGGGCTGATTGATGCAGTCGTAGCAGTTATTGGCCACGCGGGATGCCTGGTCCGGGTGCTCAAGCAGAGTCCTCAACCCTTGCTCCAGTGCACCTTCCTCCGGAAGTTGGCCGCAGAACACCTCATCCAGTCGAACGGCATCTCTGACGGGCGCCCACAGCGGTGCATCTGTCCATATTTCCCGTAAGTTGGCATGCCCTGGCAACACTTGTGCGCCCCCCTGAAGAGCGTGCTCGCACGGCACCAGGCCCCAGCCTTCACCGAGCGTGCTGTTAATGCCTATTTCGCAACAGGCATAGAGTTGTGTAAGCCGGTCCGCCGACAGCGGTGACGCTTCAAATTCGCTGGTGATCAAGACCTGGCGCCGCAGCCCCAGCCGATCCCGCTCGATGCACAAATCGACGTCACGGCGTCGAGATTGACAGTGCAGGATCAAGGTCGCGTTGCCGTGACGTTGCGCAACCGAGGCAAAGGCCCTGAGGGCGATCTCCGGGCGTTTGCGCTGATCATTGCGATTGGCATTCAATACCCAGGTCCCTTCCTGGCGATGCGCAGCACCGGGGAACAGTGCCGCCCGCAGCGCTGCTTTCGACTCAACCTTCAGAGTGGTACCTGTTTCGACAGCATGAGCGATTGTCGAGATATGCGGTAACGATACACCAGTGTCGAGGGACCGCAAGGCGTCAATGAGAACCTGCGCGCTTGCCTGGGTATAAGTCACCAGGTGGTCAGCACGCAGCAGACCTTCAAGGGGTGCTGCGTTGTACACGGCGCCCTCAATGGGGACGTAACCCATGATGAGGCCCGCGTAACCCTCGGAGCGGAGTCCGGATATCTGCCATGACTGGAGCTGGCCCTGTCCTAGCAGCAAAATGACATCTGGAGCAGCACGCTGCCGAACGATAGAAAGTATTGACCTTCGGGTCGGATCAAGTTCGCTGTGGGGGTGCCCCGTCCACGCTTCAGACGCATGTGCGGGGCCAACACCAATAACATCGACCGTATGTTCACGAGCCAACGCGTTGGCGATGCCGCAGGCAATATGACCAAAGCCGGTGGCTCGTCCGGTTTGACTACTGATAATAATGCCTGCCATTTGAGGCCTTATTCAGCGGAGATGAACAGCGGAAAACTGGAATCGACGACTTGTTCCCATTCGGAATACTCCATATTGGGGTTATCGTAGGCGGGATAGTTCTCCACCTCGAACTGACCGGCAAAGCTGGAGTCGTTGCTCTTGCCAACAGCAGTCAATTGGACCGGCCAGTTGGGGTAGCCCGTCCATGCAGGGACCTTGACGCCGCACGACCTCAGCCACAACAAGCCCTTTTCATTCATCGGTTGAGGCGGAACAGTGACATACACGACCGCTGTCCACCACGCGTTCCCGCCTGATTCGTTATAAGCGTTATCCACCAATGCATCAAAGTCGTCCGGATTGTTGGACGTAATATTTTGGTTAAATTTCACCACGCCCTGCTCGTCAGCCATTACGATCCAGGCAATGGCATGGTTACCGGGAGACGGTACATTAGGCGGTTGAACATTAGTATTAAAAACGGTAATGGTGCAGTCGCCCCCGTGGAGACCGATCGTTTCCGAAAAGGTAAGCGAGCTGTGCGCCGACACACTACCGTTCAGATAGACCTGTAAGGCTTGATTTAAGACGTGGAATTGCGCCACCGGTGCCACATTGGAAATGGCGGTCAGTTGGCGCCCGGTGAGCTTTATATTTTCGGGCAGGGAGAGCGAGTCAGCCCAGGAGGTAACGAGGTCATTATAGTTGACTGGATCGTCGGGATTGTTGGGAGGGATAGCCTTGCTTAATACGCCGGGACTGCCGCCGATCGCCGACAGTTCCGCATTTCGGCTGGAAAACCATGAGGTATTGATCTGCTTCCAGGCTGCTTGTGCTTTCAGGCTGGCATCGGCGAACACAGCATCGTATTCCAGCGACAGGTTAGCCTTTGCGTCTGCTTCGTCGAATGTTGAAGCACTCAGCACGGTGACGGCGTACTGGAGATTTCCACCCACCTCGGCGCTGCTCACGATATGCGTGCCGTATTTATTGAAGAAATCAAAGAAATGCTGCTGCGTGCTCAGGTCGAACTTCGGGGGCAGCTGTGCGAGTTCTTGTTTAAACTCGGGTACCAATTCAAGGCCTTGCAGCGACTTCAAGGACAGGCCCCACAGCTCTACACAGTCCTCTATCGTCCCGTAATTTGATATTTGATCTCCTTCGGAAAGACTTGAAAAATCGGCATCGAACTCACTGGAGAATCCCCATGCCGACACGGAAACATCAGCACTCGCCGACATCTGCTCCATGTAGTCGGTGCGTGAGGCGTACAAAGAGACTTTTATTTTGCTGGCGGGCGTGGGGACCGTGCCGAGCGTGACGTTGTTAGGGAGCCAAAAATTATTGGCCCCGATGGTGACGATTGCTCCATTCGCTTCATCAATGGACACAATACTCGTGGTGACACTGGAGGGGCCGGAAGAGGTGGCGATATTGACGCCAAAACCAAGGGCTGATGCACCAGGGATCAAATTGGGGTTTGAAGACATTTGAAGAAGCTCCAGAGTTTTAAGTGGCCCTGTCTTTAGGTAAGGGCGCACGAATACTGAGCAGAGGAAGTCCAGACAAGAGGATTCGACCTTCGCCGCCGCGGCAATAAATGATTGAACGACCATTAGGTCATTCGTTGGCGGCAACCGACATACGCTGGGCCCAGGCCAGGGCCTGCGTAAACGCTTTATAGGTGAACGATAAATCAAACTCCTCGGTGGGTACGATGCGCAAATGTTCCAGAAGTTGGACGACCGTGTCGCTTTCGCCCTGCTGAGCAAGAAAGCGACTCAATGCTTGCATTTCAGGGTTATTAAAAGGGCCGACAACCAGTTTCCCCGTGAACTGCGTGGCGACATAGAAGTTGTACACGCTGCCATCTTCCTGCGCATCACTGTGAACCAGATAGAGGCCGCCTGCGGCCAGACTCAAGAGCCCGTCACTCTCTTCGCTCATTTCACGAGTGATCGTCACTCGGTCCGATTCACCGAGGTTTTTAGTCCCCCCAAAGAATTGCGGCATGCCGCCGAATGTTTGATCCTGGCGTTTAATAGGAAAATACATCCAGCCATCACCTTCTTCCTCATTGGCCTGGTAGAGAACGGCATACGCTTTATTGGGCATATAAAAATTCCATTTTAAAGGATGAGAAGTTGCTGTCGGCGCCACGAGTCAAGTGGAGCGGGCGCTCGGCATCTCCCATTAAAGCTGGGGGTGATAGGAATACAAGGAGGACTGAAAAATAAACATCGCGGTGAGGGGGACAAAGGGATGCCTCTAGCCTTGAGCGTGCGCGCAAGCAATTTGCCAAAGTCAGTGCCGCCGAGAGTGTTGAATTCTGGCAGAAGATACTGCGATTGCCCGCTGCTCGATCAGGCTGGATACGAGGCGTTGGATGCGGCGGTGCAGGCTTGGGGCGAGGCGGAAATCAGCTCGTGAATGATAGCAAGCCAGCTTTGGACCATGTGTTATCTGACTAAGTTGCTAAGCAGTCTAGATAGCACGGGAAAAAACCGTGAAAATCCAACCCAGCGAGACTTATCGTTTCACGGAGAGCGGCAATCTTGTCCGTGCAGTTGAGTCCACCACTTTCGCCGGAGAGGGTAGCTGGATCGTTGCCCGCGTTGATAGGAAAGTCAACCATGACACGTTTGACCGGCAAGCAGCTTCACGATATTGCGGACTGGTGCCGCGAGCGGCAGATGCTCCCCGACCGAATCACTGGCTCGGATGTATCAGCCGCGTGCCGGTCGCTGGGTATCGCCCAGGATGGCGAGTTTGACCTGTACGAAATCAAAGAAATCGGCTCGCTTTGCGAAGCCGAGTAGCCACGGAAAAGCCCAGGTAATGCCCAAACCCCGCCACTGGGGCCGTGGCCGTAGGAGAGGGGCACTTTCTGCCCTACGGATCGAGCAGGCAAACGGAGATAGCACATGAAGCCCCGCTGTGGTTATGGCATTCCATCCATCGCGCTTCGGGATGCCCTGGTGGTCTTCTACGGCCCCCCTCCTTTCGATGTTGAAATCGTCGACTGAACGAGCCCCATGAAAGACAGGACACCGTTTCCCCCTTACGATAAGGGATAGGCAAACGGTTATGTTTATGACTAACAGCAATGATAAGAGTGGGGAGCTTTTGGGCCAGGAGCGGCGGCGCCGCTGGAGCCCGGAGCAAAAGCTGGCCATGGTTCGCGAGAGCCTTGAGCCAGGGCAAAGTGTGTCTGTCGTCGCTCGGCGCAGCGGCATCAATGCCAACCAGTTATTCCTGTGGCGCAAGCTGTATCAGGACGGCAGCCTGTAGGCGGTCAGCGCGGGCGAAGCCGTGGTGCCGGCCTCCGAGCTGAGCGATGCGCTCAAGCAGATCCGTGAACTGCAACGGATGTTGGGCAAGAAAACGATGGAAGCGGAAATCCTCAAAGAAGCCGTGGAGATCGCCCGGTCGCGAAAATGGATTGCGCACTCACCCTTGTTGCCGGGGGACGACCAGTGAAGCTGGTCAGCGAATGTCTCGGTGTGGCGCGCTCGCAATTAACGGTTCGAATCAAGCAATCGGTATCGCCCAAGACACGGCGAAGCAGGCCTGTGAACGACGCTGAGTTGGTGGCCGAAATCCAGCAACAGGTCAGCGAACTGCCCAGCTATGGCTACCGTCGAGTCTGGGGATTGCTGCGTCGCGCCCGTGAAACCCAGTTGCTACCCGCGATCAACGTGAAGCGGGTTTACCGGGTGATGCGTGATCACAACCTGCTGCTTGAACGCCGGATCAAACAACCCGGCGTGCCGCGTCGGCACGAAGGCCGTATTGCGGTGCAAACCAGCGATACGCGTTGGTGCTCGGACGGCTTTGAATTCCGTTGCGAGGACGGCGCTAAACTGAGCGTGACCTTCGCCCTGGACTGCTGTGATCGCGAAGCCATCGGCTGGGTCGCCAGCCCAACCGGGTACAGCGGCGATGATATCCGCGACTTGATGTTGGAAAGCGTGGAGAAGCGCTTCGGTGATCAACTGCCTGCAACGCCGGTGCAGTGGCTCAGCGATAACGGTTCGGCCTACACCGCCGAACAGACGCGCCTGTTTGCTCGACAGATCGGCTTGCAGCCGGTGACCACACCGGTGCGTAGCCCACAGAGTAATGGCATGGCAGAGAGCTTCGTGAAGACGATCAAGCGTGATTACGTGGCGCACATACCCAAGCCGGATCGAGAAACGGCGCTGCGTAACCTGGCAATTGCCTTCGAACATTACAACGAGCAGCATCCGCACAGCGCCTTGAACTACCGTTCACCGAGGGAGTTCAGGCGCTTGGCAGTGGCATCAATTTAACGGGGAGTTGGTGTCCGGTTTTGAAGGGGCAAGTCGATCGACCTTCGTCCCGAGGATGAACGCGCTCAACGACCCTATGGGTTGAAATCACCTCGTTGAAGGAAAATCGACCCAGCCTCGCGTTCGCGGGGCCGAGTCAGTAGAGGCACCCCACCAGCGATAAAGGATCCGTAATGACAGATCATCAAGAAAAAATGAATGCTGTGTTTTTCGCTTACGAAAAACTCATCCAGAACATTTGTGACCTTCGGCCTGGGCTTGATCCTGGCCTGATCAAAGAGCGTATCTCCCGTTTGGAACGTGAGACTCCAATTAACCATCATGCTTGGGCTGTAGAAGCGCTGTCCCGTGTTCAAGCTGGAAAGCCACTCCCCTGGGAGCAAGATGCCGACTGACAGGAAAAGACGCCATGACATTTGAAGCTCCCCAGAAAGGCAATCCCCACAGATTAACGGTGAACCAGCACACGTTTCCCAGCGCAAGCATCGCCCGTTTTGCTGGTGCCGGGGGAAGCGTCCAGGTTTTCCATAAGCCATCTCACAAGGTTTTCACGGTGAAGCCATCGGAGAAGTTTTTCTGCGCCCAACGGGTGTGGGATCAGCAAGCTGAGTCGGGGTTCATGAAGGGGATCGAGGATGCATTCCAAGAGCTGGCAGGTGAGATTCTCTCTGGGCAAATCCACCGGCTTGGAGCGAGCGAAGCTGAAGTGATCAACGAGTTCTACTGCCTATGGAACATCCGTGCGCGCAACAAGCAATCCCGCGCCGCTGATCAAAGCCTGGCAGACTACGGTGCGCTGGCGGTCGCACGCGAGTACACGAAGGACGAGCAAGAGATCCTGGAGCTCGCGGGTGTTGGATTTATCCGCCCCGATCTTACGATAGCGAGTCGTTTGCTGGTGACCCCCAGCATTAGACTCAATCTAAGCCAGGCGGTCCAGATGATACGCGGTGCACAGTGGCAAGTGTTACGGGCCACCGAGGGCGAGTTCATCGTGCCAGATAACTTCTACAGCCTCTGGGCGGTGCCGCTATCACCCACGGTGTGTCTATGGGCCCATAGCGAAGAAACCTATGAGTTGCTTGATTGTGAAGCGCTAGCGGCGATCAACCGAGTTGCTGTCGAAACAAGCGTTGAATACTACTTCGCACGCGACCTGTCTCAATGCCCAATCTAGCCCTCCACGGCTCTCCCACATCTGCATCCAGGTATTGATTCGATGGCTTCCTATCAAGAACCTAAAAGGGTGTCGCGCAAGCGGCACCCTTGAATTCAAGGAAAGTCCCTGTAAAACCCCAAGCCTCGCCATGCGGGGCCAAGGACGTAGAAGGACGCCCATTTTCGCGTCCGAAAACAGGCAAAGAATTATGCATGGAAAATACAGTCCTTCTATACTTTTGCCGGCACTGCGCTTATTCATCGAAGCGAGAAACAAGGCTATTGCTACCGGTTTCACTGATAATGGTGGGGCCATTCATTCCGTAGAACGAATACTCGACCTGCTTTGTCAACGCGTTAAATATCCATCCCTCAGGCATATCAACAATCTGAAGAAAGATCTGAATGCAGAATGCAGTGTGGATGCTCATCAGGCCCGACAGCGTGGTGATAGCGTCTTGATTGAGCACGTCCTGCCAAAAAGAGCTTTTACAAAAGAAGTGATCCAGATTGTTGGCAACGGTGCCACAAATGACGAAATCCTTTCCTATATCCAAAAAAATTATCGACTGGTGCTTTTGACCCATCAGGAAACAGCAGTTCTGAATAAATTGAACAGGTCGAATATTTCGCCAGATAGATTGAGCGATGCAGGAATTTTTTTGGCCACGGTCGAGGCCCAGGTCAACAAGTCCGAATAGAAAGGAAAAGCTGATCAAAGCCAATTGGGATGCCCAACAATGGGCAGAAGACTGACCAAGGAAAACGTGATGAACGCAGACAAGCCAGATTCAGCCCAGGTTGATGAACGGTACGTTGCGGGGCTTCGCTACCTTGCATCAGGGCGGTCTGAGGCCGATGGTCATGAAGACGACACGCAGGCTCCCTACTAGGGGTCATGCCGAGATAAGGGGAAAATTCACTCACTTCCCTTCTATCTATCTGACTTCACTGATGATTTTAAATTCTGCATTGCGCAAGCGAGGAGCAACTGGGGCATCAGGGGGCGGCGTTGGACGCCGTGCTTTCCGGGTAGCTGGGGCCGCGGGTTGGCGCAGTAGTTTCAACGCCGTCGTAGCCTCAGCAAGGCTTACTTGTAAGCTTTTATAACAATTACTTACTAACCAAATGAATGAAATTTCCCCTTATCTCGGCGTGACCCCAAATACTCTCAATGTGCGGCAAGGCGCTGGAAATCAAAGCCGCTTCTCTACCCAGTAAAAATCGTCTCGCACGTAAACCCAGGCCCTATCCATGTTCGATTCTGATTATCCCTGCGGGGGCGTCTGGCTTACTCCTGCAGGGTTTTGAACATCTCTCGCACGTCATTCTCAGTGACATGATCGGCAGGCAGCGGATCGGATCTGTGTGAGAAGCCACCACCACCCTCTTCTTCATCAATCCGACCGTTTTGTTCGCGATCCTCTATGTCGGATTCGATTGATGCAATGGTCATGGTGAAGTCGACGCCGAAGCGTTCATTTAGCTCTACTAGAGACGCACGTAAGTCGTTTAGCTCAGCCACGTCAGTGCAATGTTCGAGGTCCCTATTAACCCCTTCGTTGCGAAAATATTCGACACCGAGAGTCAGTTTAGAATCGTCTGTATCACTCCATTCCGGTGCAGAGGCCTTGAAATCAAGCAGTCTTTTCCATTCAGAGGCCAAAGCCTTCTTGACAAGGTCGAGATCTAACATTCCGTCAAGGACAATTCGATAAATCGAACTTCCACCGTGGCTCCAGAACCACGTGCTTGCGTTCATGGCATTCAGTGTTCGGACGGTAGGCGTGTACAAGATAAATCTTTTGCGCCAGTGTGTGAGGAGGAATGCTGCATACGTGTTGGCGAGATCCACGAAGGCTGCATCACGAGACTCTTCGGCGAGTGTGATTATTGTGTCCAGGCGTGTTTCTTCGCCCATGTCCAACATGCGTTCAATGTGGAAACCAAACGGTCCCATTTCCGTCTGGATCGAATTGACGCACATGAGGCGTTCAACATGGGTTCGCAGCAGCGGTGTATTTGCAACCAGCGTGGCCAAGAGCGGCTGATATTTCCGCTCTGTGGCTAGACTCCATAGGTTTCTGATCTGCTTGAAACGAATTGCATCTGCGAGAATATCTAGAGCAATCGCTGGGGTCCTGCAGAGCACGTTAGCTGTGAAATCGCGAATCGATGGGTTGATGAATGTCGCAACCCCCTTGCGATAGCTCAGGAACGCGCCGTCAAGTTCCTGGAGCGCTGAACGAAAATCTCCGGCGCTTCGAGGACGGTTGTATCGCTTACAAGCCCCGCTGTGAATTGCTTCAAACGCAGACTCAAGGTCTTTCACCTTTTCCGAGGCGCCCAGAGAATAGAGCGTTAGCAAAAGGTCTCGGGCTTCATCGGAAATTTGTGTTTCGAATGCATGTGACCAAATTTTATCTGGAGACTGCAGTAGCTCTGTAATGCGCTGTTTGTAAAGGTCTACTGGTGGTGAGCTCATCCGGGTGAGAGATGTGAGCCACTCAATAAGGCGCGGGTTGAAGTGCTCATGCTTGATGATGTCGAGGAAGAAGTCATCATCGAGCACGATGTTTTTGTACGCTTGCGACAGCTCGCTAAAGTAAAGGTGGTTGTAGAGAATCCGCGCACGTTGACCAAACGAGTAATCATTGAGCTCTAAAACGCACTTATGGTCGAACATAGTGCTGTGTAGGAAGCGTTCGGAGCCCTGAAAGGCTTGTTGCAAGATGTGCTCTCGAGTCGTCAGCACAAACCGACTATCGGGCGTGCCTCGCACCATTTCCATAAACGAAAGCAGTACCGCATCCTGGTTTCTGCCGAGGTAGAAACCCTGGTCACCCAGGAAGGTCTGGCCCAAGAAATCGTCGAAGTAGAAAATTTGTTTCCTTGAGGAGCGAAATAGGCTCTTGCCCTCACTGATGTCGCCTTTCACGACGACCGGTTCGTAGCCATCATCGAGGTGCGCGTAGAGAAGCATTTCGGCGAGGGTTGTTTTGCCAATTCCTGGAGCACCAGAAATGATTACCACACGTTGTTCGTCGAGGATCTGTCGAGCACGAGGGTAGGCATTGTTCTGCACGAAGACAGGGAGCTTCCTGCGAATGCGGTCAACTTCGAACTCTGCCTGGCAAATCTCAGCATTGTGAAGAATACGCTCTATGACTTCGGTGCCCGTGAACCAGAGCTTGAAGTTCGCCCGCTCAATCTCTGGATGCCGTGCGAGCAAGCCGTTCAGGTCATCAGCGCCCAGGACATCCGAGGCCGAACGTATAAATGGATCCATCGCCTCGACGATTTTGTCTTTTTCGGGGGGCGAAAGGCCGAGAGATGTCACTACCACGTATCGTTTTGGCTTCAGGCGCTGAACCTTTGGCAACTCCTCATTGCGGAGTTTCGATAGCAGGGTGCTGAAGGTAGACGAAGAGAAGTGCTTGCACTGAACGATCGTGGATTGGTATCGCAGGTCAATACCCTGGTCACGACCGGTTTTGAATGCCTCTATGGGCACATCCCACTCCGCCTGGAGGAGACCTCGGGCGAGCTCTTCAAAGTCCATGTGAGACAGCGACTTGAAGTCATAGCGAGCCATATTTTCGATATCCTAGGCGGGTTATTGCGGAATGGGTGAAATTTAACAGATCAACGTCTCCTCGGCTTGATGAGGAGAAGCATAGAGTGGCTTGTGTCGGCCTAGGTTGGACCAGTGTTGACGGAGACGTTGTTGCCGAGGTTGAACCTGCTAGCGGCAGCTATCACCGCTCGAGCCAGCCTTCCACCGTCTCGTCGCCGTATTCCTGTTTCCAGGCTTTAAGCTGCCGGTGATTGCCACCTTTGGTCTGTACGACTTCGCCAGATTCGGGATTACGGTAGACCTTAACTATTCGCGCTTTACGACGTTGGATTGGGGCGGTGTCGACTTTTTTGGAGGCCGCGGGGTCAAGAATCAGGATAATATCCCGAAGGCTTTTCCCATACTGATACATCAGGCTTCGTAGTTTTTCCTCAAACTCCATTTCCTCAAGCAAGCGCTCGTTGTTACTGAGCGCATCGAGTTTTGCCTGAAGCTCTTTGATGGCGTCTTCAGTGGCGCGGTATTCATTCATCAGGGATATGTCTACTCCGTGCTTTATCAATAACAGCGGTTGCACAACTGGACGTGCACAGCATCCAGATCGGTGTAGCCAGTAGCTCAGCGCCCTGCCCCCCTTTCCTCAGTGTGGCAGTGGTGCTAGCTCGCGATGGGGCGAATACTGAGAAAAATTTGCTATTTGCTATTGCCAATTAGCAATTATCAATAGCCCCTTAGCTTAGCTTCAAGCGCCCATATAGACCGAAAGGGGGAAAGTCACTGCCGCACCACTGCCCCGTAACGAAAGGAACCCCCACCATGCCCCTGATGATCAATGCAGACCAACTCAAGCCCTATTTGGCGACCATGAAGGCGGCCCGGCAAGCGTGGCAGGACGCCAGCGATGCCCAGCTGGCCACCATAGCGGCGTTTGACCAAGCCCACGCCGCCGCTGAGACCGCCCAGGAGGCCTACCGCGTCGCCGCGCTCGATGTGGCGCTGTTCGTCAAGGTGTTGGTTGATGAGGCCGAGCGCGAAGCCGCCGAAGGGTAGGCGGCGCACTGCGCATAACGGCGTTAATGTTCAATCGGTCCCTACAGCAAAGCCCACGCCGGTGGGCTTTTTTGCGCCTGGCGGTCACCAGTCCCCGGGGGACTGGCCTACCATCCTTGGAGTGAGTGGTTTTACGCGCACTCAGCCCCTGTCGTTCCTCGCCAAAGGCCTGCTTTTTAATGTCCGTGACCTACCTGCCGCTGCAAGCCTGGAACAAACACTGGACCCTCGATGGCTCGCGGGTGCGCTGCCGGATCTGTGGGGTTTCCCAGGACCTCACGGCCGCCGGCGCTTTTCAGCATGCCCTCGGCTGTAAAGCCCGCACCCCGCAAGCGCAATACCCCAGTCGCGAGCTGGCTGCGCTCCTGCAGCAGAAAATCCACGCGGGATTGTTCTGATGCGCGCCGGGATTCAGGAAGACGCGCTGCGCGTGATGCTCGAGGGCGGCGCGGTGCGTGAAGTGCTGGTCAGCCGGCACGGCGAAAAATGGGGCTTGGCCATTCGTCTGGGCGGTGCCGGTAGTCGCTGGCTGCCGGTGCGCTCGCGGCGTGAAGCGCTGCGCACCTGGGCCAGTTTGACCGCGGTGGGCCGGTTTGCCGAAGGCTTGGGGATCAGGGGCTTTGTCGTCGAGCTATGACCTAACGCTCAAGTACGCATAGCTAATGGAGACAAATTTTGGCCAATAAGTGGGGAATCCCAAAGGATGTTGAGGTCGCGGTCTTAGCGAGAGATACCCAATGTATCTACTGCGGCGTTGAGTTTGGCTCTAATCGAGCCTCGTCTAAGTCATGGGAACACATCATCAATGATATCAATATCGCCACAATCGAGAACATTGCCCTGTGCTGTGTGGGCTGCAATGCCTCTAAAGGGGCAAAACTACTGAGAGACTGGCTTGAGTCTCCCAGTGCCAAACGCCGTGGCATCACTCCTTCGACGCTCTCACCACTAGTACTTCGAGCGCTTACAAGGGATCATGCCCCCTCCTAAGGGGAAGGTTGGCAGTTCGAACCTGCCCTGGGACACCATATAATTCGAGCCTCTCAAGACTTTTCCCTGGTAGATCGGTTCAGCTGTGACAGCAGGGTGGCAGCAGCAGGCAAAAGGAAGCCCCGCCGGGCCATGCTCGAGCGGGGCTTTTTATTCCAATCACCTTCGGTATCTTAGCCGCGAGAACTGACCAAGTCCTCGTGAAGCGAAGCATCGGCCTCAATACTCGCTTTCCCGGAGTTCCCGCTCCACCTCCTGTTCGATTAGATGTTCAAGCTGTTGGCGATGCTCCTTTAGCCACATGCGGACGTTGTCGTCGGTTTCGACATCGAAGTTGGCGTCCAGAGCTACGAGCTTTTGACGGTAGTGATCGCTAGCAGGCCCGCTCCAGCTCTCAGAGAAATTGTTAGCGTGCAAGCCGCGCCGAACCTGCTCAATTGCACCGTAACGCTCAAGCATTTTTCGCGCGAAGGTGGCCCGCTCGTCCGGTCTAGCGATGATCGGTGGGCAACGCTCGGCAAGAAGCGGTGCGCGATGTAAGGCGTCGACATCCACCCATTCAAAGACCAAAGACGCCGGGATGGCCTCAAGGGTCGCCTCGTCGGTGTCATATATCGATAGGCCACCTCGAAGCCAGCTCAACAGACGCCAAGTCCCTGCATCATTTCGTTGCATTTCTAGCCGCAACGCAATCGCTCGCCAGATGATGGAAGGCTTTGCCTGTGCAGCCCTAGACAGGAACTTCCATGGATCTGGGTGGTAGCCAGCGGTAATGCTGTTGACATTAGCGAAATTAGCAATGCACCTCACCGCTAGCCTCGCTCCAGCATCGGGATTGAAGTCAAGCAGGCGGTTCGCGAGCTCCTTCCAGCGGAACTGCAGCATGGTGTTCGGAAGCTTACTTGTCGCTCCTTCAACGAACACTGCCGAGCTCAGCACTCGCTCGATGCGGGTCGAAAGGACGCTGAGTTCGTTGGCGTGACCTCGCAGCCGTGAATCAAGAAAATCCAGCGCCACATCGAGCGCATTCGGGTCATCGCTCTCCAGTAGCAGATCGACAATGCTTTCAAATACATCTCGTGGCAGTTGGTTGACGATACCGCCATAGACGAACAAGCGAAAAGCCTTCGGGTCGATATCGCCTTGTTTTCCCATTGCCAGGAGGAACCTAGCGATCCTGTCGCTCATCCCCGAGCGCCAGACGAGACCAAGCGCGGAACCGCGAAGCTCAGCGTTCTCAAACAGCGTCTCGACGGTGTGTTCCCACCAGTCAATGTTCTTGACGTGCCATGCGGAGAGATAGCCACCAATGAAGAAGTCGGATCGCTGTTCGCCAGCTTTGATCCATGCCGAAACAATGGAGGGCCATAATTGAAGGTTATCGGTTTGACCGAGAAGCTGCCCAAATTGGAATCCGTTCTTTGCCTCCTCCGTGATAAGCCATGCCAGCTCGGGAGCCAACAACTCAGGGTTTGCTACAACGTCGGCGGCAAGCTGCATTAGCTCCGCCCCCGCTGCATCGGAGTACTCGCCCTCAGAGTCGAAGTTGTCTTCGATCAGCTTCATACCTGCATGGCGGCGAAGCTTGGTCGAGAAAGATGACTCAGTAAGGTCATGCCGGATAGCGTGGAGCTCAGATCTAACCGCTTCAGACAACGCTGTGCCTTCGTAGTGAAGTGTGGCCACGATGGTCTCGATGCACTGCTCGCGCAAGCCTGATATCACTGCGGCTCTGCGCAGAAAGGCGAGGATCGTTTCGGTAAGCGGGACGATCAAGATAAGGCTTCTGACGTGGCTCAAGATCGCCGTCGCTGCCTCAGTGGCTTCTGCAGCTGGCAGGTGGTCGAAAGCCTCTTCCAGCAGCCTTACATGGGCTGCATACGCATCGTACAGCTCGCCGTAGGTCTCCGGCGTCCAGCGGTCTGGCAGACGTCTCAACCCGATCACTTCATCGATGCTCATCCGGCTCATGAAAGGGTCGAGGCTTTTGCCCAAGGCCTGAACGGCAATACCCCTTCGGAACGGCACCTCGCTGTGCACCAGCTTGCGCAGGTAGTCGATCTTGTCGACGGGCGACAGTTCAGAAGCGGCAACAAGGCCATATCCAAGGCTGAACAGTGAGATGAACACGCCGGTCGAGTTGTTGGACCAACTCTCGTTTTCAGACTCGGCCAGCAGCAGCAAGCATTCCGCGGCTTCGAAGAACGTTTCAGCGGGGATTGTAAGTTGCTCGAGCCGGTGGACTGCGGTGCGTCGCGCATCTCCGATGAGCTTATGGCGACTTTCAACTGTTTCAGAACCCAAGGCAGCAGCAAAACGGCGCAGGGCTACCTTGGGTTTAGCCTGCGCTATCGCGAAAAAAAGACTGGCGCCACTGGCGGTTTTGTATCCCGAAAGAGACGTAAATATTCCGCCCTCTCCCAACAGACGATCCGCCCATGCTGTCGCTGCCTTTGACTCCCTGGCGAACTCAAGCATGGCATCGAAATGCTGCTGCATACGGACATCGAGCCCCTCTCGCAGTTGCAAGACATCTACCATGTGGGCGTACTGCTCAAACCAGCTCTTCCACATGGCAACGTGGAGGAGTTTCGGAGATATCAGCAGCGTTCGAGGCCCCTGTAGCACCCGTCGTCTTCGCAGCGCTAAGACAGAGAGTGACAGCCTGTGCTGAGAAAACCCCGGGTCTAGATACTTCAACGCGGCCAACACCGCAGTCTGCACCGCCGGCCCTTCTGCAGTATCCCATGCAACCTGCCGGAACAGCGCCAGCGTCCGGATCACTGCCAGTCTGTCTTGCCCCTCGGAGGAATCAATGTGGTGGGGTGCACACACGATACGGTCCCAGAGTCCATCCAGGTGAGCTAGTTGCTGAGCTGGATGCTGATCAGGGTTATTCTGAATATATTGGCCAAGCCGGTGAGCCGCCCGAGGCGAACCCTCGCACAAGCTTGCTAACCAACTTGCGCTGTCCGGGGGGATGCCATATCCCTGGAAAATATCTGCGACCACAGGTTGCTCGAGTCGCGGCACATCGATGACCTGCGTGTTCACATGAGCACTGGCAGGCTCAGCCACATTGTCTGCTGTCACGAGCAGCATCTTGATCGCCAGCTTCTTGAACAACGCCGTCAACCCTTCTGCCGTTTCCAGGTCGCATTCATCCGCGACAAGGATGATGGCGGTATTCCGCGCCATCTGCCGCAAAGCCATCATGGGCCCGCTAGTCAAGGCTTCCTCTGGATCTCGGCAGTACAGGACGCAGCCACTGAGTTGCGAAGCACTGAGTGCACGATACATAAGGTGCGTCTTACCGGCCCCCGCGTCTCCAAGCACACGCACGTGCTCGAATCCCTTGACACTGTCGGCAGCTCGCTTTATTTGCTCAGCAGCTCTGTCAAGTTCCTCCGTCTGCTGATAAACGCTGATCTCGAGGTCGCAGGAGTCAGCCATGAAAGACAGGTCATGGAAGACGGCGTCGTCGTAGCCGTGCACACGGTTCAGTCGCATGGCAATACCGGGCGCCAGTACTTTGATCGCCGAGCACAGCTGGTTCGCGCGGATAATACGCACTGCGACATTCGCGAACGACGGATCAACTGCCGTCATGAACTCGCTGACTTGAGTCTCGCCATGATTGTCTGCGGTACCGACCAGATCGGAGCCGAAAAGCACCACCACGAAGGTCCCGCCGTTCTCGAAACAGCTAAGCACTCGAGGCTGAAGCTCGTCCTTTGTACGCTGGTGGTCGCCTTTGGCGAACTTAGGCTGGACGAGCAGCGATCGAATATCAGACGGCGTCGAGGCAGAGAAGCTTCCGGTCTTGATTTGGTAGCGGGTCAGACCTTCGGAAATTAGGCCGGCTGGCAGCACAGCTCCGTACAGGCTGGCGACCTCGGCGTCGATTCCGCCGTCGGCAACGTTGATTGCTGCCGGGACATCGACGCCGGTAATAGGAATGCCAGCCTTGAGGGCCTCGATTACAAGAAGTTGTCGGAACAGTTCGACGGCTTGGCCGGCTTCGATCTGGGTCAGGTCATCAGTCCTGACGTCAAACGGTCCTAGGGTGTCTGTCGGTAGAGCCATCGCTGATCCTCAGGAGAAGCATAAAGTATCCCACAGGGCCTTGTACGCTGCACGAAGCCCTGCAACAGGTGCAATAGCGGATCAACGCAACTACCGGGTTCAACCAGGAGAGCCGAAGCGTGCCGGCTCCTGGACAAGTGCTTTCAGGCGTTGGCCAAGTCCCTGATCCTGAGGACTGTGGTAGTTGAGCAGTTGGCGTGCCTTGCTGTTGCGCGGATGCCAAGGCCGGCACCGAGCAGTTCCGTAACGCGTTTGTGCAGATCTTCATCGATCGGTCGGCCCTGATACTTGCCGGCAGCTTTGGCCTTCTCGATACCCTGGGCCTGGCGCTCGCGGCGTTGCTCGTAATCCTTGTGGGCAATGGCGGCCATCATTTCCACCAGCATCGAGTTGATAGCGCCCAGCATCCGCCCGGTGAATTCGTCACCCTTCGTGTCCTGCATTCCCTGGTGACTGGTCGGCAGATCGAGCGCGACGATGCGCAGGCCCTTGGAATCAATCGTGGCCTTGAGCTTTTGCCAGTCCTCCACCGGCAAGCGGGAGAGCCGGTCTATCGACTCCACCAGTAGCACGTCACCCTTGCGCGCATCTTTGAGCAGGCGCAGTAACTCGGGCCGGTCTGCGGAGGCGCCGCTGGCATTCTCCAGATACACGCTCGCGATGACCTTGGTATGGTCGCTGGCGAACTGCTCAAGCGAGGCCTGGGCGCGGCTGGCGTCTTGCTCTTCGGTTGATGCTCGGAGATATGCGCGGATGAACATGATGTGCCTTCCGTATCAGTTAGGGTGTTCTACTAATACTGTTGCACTATGGGTGTCACTTATCAAGCGGAAAGGGCAAATAAATTCGAATATGCCCGTATCAGCTAAGGCATACCTTAACGTCGCGCCTTTCTTAGTGGATGATGTCATTTTTGCATTCGGAAAGTTGTTCATGGAACAGAACTACATTGCTCCGGCATACAGGCTTGCAGCTTTCACCTGCGTTCATTGTGGCGTGCTGTCGCAAATGCACTGGGCGGAACTAGGTGTCATCGCCCGAGGTGGGATCATGGGGGTGTCGTGGACACTTAATACCTGCCAGCATTGCCAGTTCGACACGATATGGAAAGTCAACAAGCAAAACGTGCGAGACGTCTTTATGGCTTATCCCCACCAAGTCAACGCTCCAGCAATCCATCAGGACCTCCCCGAGGCCTGTAGAGCCGATTTTGAAGAGGCAAGACTTATATGCGGGATGTCTCCACGCGGCGCGGCAGCCCTGTTGCGGCTATGCCTGGAGAAGCTTCTCGGGCACTTAGGTGGTACCGGAAAGGACATCAACAAAGATATCGCAGCGCTAGTGCAATCCGGTCTCGATCCGCACATTCAGCAGGCGCTTGATGTGATCCGTGTAACTGGAAACAACGCTGTACACCCACTGGATATGCCCCACGAAGACCTGGTGAGCAATGTCCCTGTTATGTTTGAAATGATCAATCTGATTGTGGATGAGCGCATCGCGCGACAGCGGAAGATGGCGGAGCGGTTCGCAAACCTGCCTGAGAAGGCTAGGCAGGCAATTGAAAGACGAGATAAGCCCACGGCGTAATGTGAGTAGCTTTGCTCACATAAGATGCGCTCAAACTGAGCGCGTCTTCGATGGCGAAAATTTGCGCCATTTGGATTGCAAAGTGGTGAAAACGCCACAGTGTGGAGGTTTCAACACACTGTGTAGATTTCGATACTCAGCGAGGCTGACACAGCCTGACTGCGGGTCACCTTGGCGCCTTGTTTAGAAAGCAGTAGGCGAGAGGTCCATGCTCATGCTTGTGTCGATCGATATCCGATATTTCTTGGTGCTGCCAGACTCCATAACAAGAGAGCGCTCCTTCAATCCGCCCCCACACATTGACGTTGAATTGGCACCGATGATTCTTTCGCCTGTTGGGAGGTAGAATTTTGCCGTTTCGCCTGAGCCAATTTCTGCCGATTTTTTTCCGTCGATATACAAAACGGTGTTGCAAGCCGAGCCTGTGAACCCACTATCACGAGTGACAATCAGCGTTCCATATTGGCCAGCAGGCTTACCTTGGAAAGATAGTAGTCTGCTTGCCGGAACAGGATTTGCCTGGTCTGAAGATATCGGAGAGGTTGAGCAACCAGTCAGTAGTATCGAAGAGAGCGTTAGTAGCCCAATTAAACGCATATTCTCGTTATCCATTCACCACCCAAAATAGGAGAGCTGAATCTACCACGCCCCTATTGAGGTTTTAAATGCTGGATTGTGATTTTACATCTGGTCCTCGGCGTAAATCCCGCAACTGATTATTGCGCCACCCCAGCGTCGCTCGCCGATGCAGAGCGGGACCGGTTTGCCAGAAGCCATGGTGTTCTTGGCGCTGCCGAATGCGAAATTGCACTCCACTTGACCACCCGCTTGCTTTCGACCTAACCAGTCATTTGCATTCGTTCTGACCACCGATTGCATCGGATTTGACCAGCACGCTTTGTAACCATGATCGGCAGAGAACGGCCGATTCTGTTGAAAAAGTCGGATTTTCAGTTCGCCTGAACTCAAACACGGCTACCACCGGAGAACCTACTCACCACATTGAGTGGTTTCTCGGCCCATCGTTGACCTTTGCTGCTCTGTTAGTGGGTTAGTTTGAGGTTTTTTGCTTCGTGCAGGCGCACCTATCCCGTAGAAGGTGGCCCTTGAGATGCAAGTTTGGCCAGACGTCGCAGGTTCTGTACCGCGGCCGCCAGCGTGAACTCATCAGTCGCGCCACTCAGGCCACGTAGTCGCAAGCGATCCAGTTTCAGGATGCGCTTGAGGTGGGCAAACAACATTTCGACCTTCTTACGTTCGTGGCGAGAGCGCACGTACTCCGGCGTCGCTGCGATGCGTCGAGCCACATCACGAGCGGCTTCATGGACGCTGCGGACGATCTTGCGAATCGAAGTGTTCGGGCAGCACTTGGCTTTCATCGGACATGTCGCGCAGTCGGACTGTCTGGATCGGAAGATGATGGTGTTGGCTTTGGTGACGTGCGAACGCTCGTTTTTGAAGGCTCGCCATTCGCTGCGTAATACGTTGCCGGCCGGGCAGCGGTATTCCTCGGCCTCTTCATTCCAGTGAAAATCGTTGCTCGAGAAACTGTCGTTCTTGCGCTCGGTTTTGTCCCACACCGGCACATGCGGCTCGATGTCTTTTTCCTCCACCATCCAGGCCAGCATCGGCGCGGTACCGTAGTTTACCTGCTTCAGGGCTTGACCGTTTGCGGCTGATCCGTTGGGCAAAAGATCCCGTTGGGCCAACATCCAATCGTGCAGTACCTTGGCTAATGGCGCCGCCTTTTCTTGCCGTACTTGCAGGCGCTCTGCATCGCTCATGTCGCGTGCCAAGCGTTCAACTTCGTACAAGCCGCCAATCGAGTGCAGAGCCTGTTCGGCTAGCTGGCTTTTATTCGCCACGTGCAGATCGAAAAACTTGCGTCGGGCATGCGTCATGCAGCCAATTTCGGTCATGCCCTTTTCGAAGCCTGCCTTGTAGCCAGCAAAGTCATCACACACAAGCTTACCGCTCCAGGAGCCGAGGAAGTTACGCGCATGCTCCCCAGCTCGGCTTGGGCTGAAGTCATAAACCACAGCCTTGAGCGCCGAAAACGGCGTAGTGCAGTAAGCCCAGACATAGGCGCGATGGGTTTTCTTTTCACCGGGTGCGAGCATCTGCACCGGTGTTTCGTCGGCGTGAACAACGCGTTGTGCCAGCACGGCTTCTCGTAGAGCATCCACCAGAGCCTGAAGCTGTACTCCCGTATGTCCAACCCATTGGGCCAGTGTCGAACGGGGGATCGCTAAACCGGCTCGTCCAAATATTTTTTCTTGTCGATAAAGCGGCAAGTGGTCAGCGAACTTGGCCACCATCACATGAGCCAGCAGCCCTGCGGTGGGAATTCCCTTATCGACGACTTGAGCCGGTACCGGTGCCTGGATCAGGGTTTCACACTGGCGGCAGGCCCATTTTCCACGCACATGTTGTTCGACGGTGAACACGCCCGGCGTGTAATCCAGCTTCTCGCTCACATCCTCGCCGACGCGCTCAAGTTGGCAACCGCAAGAGCACTCGGTGTTTTCCGGTTCGTGACGAATCACGGTACGTGGAAACTGCGGTGGCAGCGGTGCACGCTTGGGTTTTTTAGGCGGCTCACCTGGGGCTGGAGCCGGCCGAAGTGCTTTCAACTCGGCATCGATAGCCTCAAGATCAGTATCAATCAGATCGTCGAGCAAGCTGCCTTGTTCAGGGCTGATCTGCTCGCTGCGCTTGGCAAATCTGTGCCGCTTGAGGATGGCGATCTCGTGAGTCAACTGCTCGATGATGGTTTGATCGCGATGGATCTTGATGCCCATGGAGTCGACCTTCGACATCAACTGCGCAGCTAACGTGCGTAGTTGATCGGGAGTCAATTGGTCGAGGTTGGGGAAGGAAGTCATGCTTTGGATTTTACCAAAGCAGATGGCTGGCGACAGCCAGCCAAGAAGCTATTCACTGCTTTCTAAAGCAGCGTGATGGCGCCGCCAGCACCTACACATTGCCAAGGAAGGCCGAGCACCAAGGCCTGAAGTTGTTCGGCATCCAGTTCCATCTCGCAGCCACGCCGGATTCCTGGCCACTGGAACTTGCCTTTATTCAAACGCCGTGCAGCCAGCCAGACACCAATGCCGTCATGAACCAGGACTTTCATCCGGTTGGCACGGCGGTTAGCAAAGAGATAAGCACAGTGCGGCTTTGCCGCACCGAAAACCGAAATGACTCTGGCCAGCGCCGTCTCGGTGCCGGCGCGCATATCCATCGGTTCGGTCGCGAGCCAGATGGCGTCGATGCGGATCACTGGGCAAGCTCACGGATAAAACGAGCACATCCCTCAGGATCTGAGGATGGCCAATTCACGGTAAGTTTTTGCTGCCCGAAAGGGATCAAGATGCTGACAAGCATTTGCTGATCAGGCCGAGCCGCAGACTCCAGTTTCAGCGGAACGAAAGCGGGCAACACCGACGCTTCTGGATCACGATGAACGGGTATCCACTTTCTAACCAGATTAGCGTTGATGCCGTGGCGAAGGGCGACACTGGCCATGGACACGCCAGGTTGCAGGCATTCCTGGACGACTTGAGCTTTAAAAGGTTTGGGATAGGAGGTTCGTTGGCGCATAGCAATCCCCCTTATGACTGGGATCGGGAAGGTGACTTGGCCGGACGCTTACAAACCTTCCAGCCCACACCCAGGATGAAGTATTGAATTTCGACCAGCGGCTAATTTTTCGAATGGTCTCTTGCCTACACCGACAGGCCTCAAGAACGGGTTTAGAGGCAGCTTCGGCAGGAAGGAAAACAGAGGCTGTGATCTCTCTTCGACGCAGCCCAACAAAACTACACGCAAACAAAAACGCCGCTCAGTGAGCGGCTTTTTTTTACGTTTTTGGAGAGGGAAACGAGACTCGCATCTAGCGTCCTACCCATTGTAAGGGGTTTCTTCTCTTGCCGAAGCAGGAAAAGACTCAATTCTGGACTTGTTTTCAGGGTGTATCAAGAACAAGAAAGGGAATAACTCCAAGCCATGCTATCGAGTTCTATCTACAGCCAATCGGAGGAGCAGTCATCAGGCCGACGGTATCAATTGCACTGGATTGGCTCGAAGGGCTCAGACCTCAACGAAAACGTGCCGGCTCAACGCCACTAAACACTTGGATATTTGTCGTAGGCCATGAGCCGTTCTTTCTATTGCGGCCATCCCTTAAACGTAACAGGCAGGCTGCAGGGGACGTTAAGGACTTGGCATATATATACCTGCCCTGCGAGGTTTTGCTTAGGTTCGAGACTTCCCAGCCAGAATGGCAGCGCCAACAATGCCAAGGCAAGTAACGTCAGAATTATTTTTTTTATGTTCATCCCTTATATCCAGCATGTAGTGCCCGGAAGTCGGGCCTTACTTGGCTAACTAAGGACCTGGGCAAGACATCCCTCTGGTCCGTCAAATCTGCAATCGGGCAGCTTCGGCACCGGCGATACGTCCCAGTACCGAGCCGGAAGTCAGGCCAGCGCCGCCAGCATATTTGACGTAGTAGAGGTTGCCGACCAACTCACCGGCGGCGTACAGGCCAGGAATCGGCTGGTCTTCCTCATCGATGACCTGCGCCTGGTTGTTCACCTTCAACCCACCGAAGGTGAAGGTGATGCCACACGTCACCGCATAGGCGACGTAGGGCGGTCGATCCAGTGGGTTTGCCCAGTTAGACTTTGGCATCGCCAGCCCTTGAGTCGAGCGACCATCACGCACTGCCGGGTTGAAAAGAATCTCCTGGTTCACCGCCGTGTTGTATTCACGGAGGGTTTCGAGCAGTGCATTGGCATTGGCGCCTTCGAGTTTCGCAGCCAACTCTTCGAGGGTGTCAGCCTGGATGCGCGTGGCCTGACGTACGCGATATTCGTCCGGCAGCAGGTCGTGGCTGTGTTGGTCAAATATCTGCCAGGCGACACCACCCGGCTGCTGCATCACTTTGGCGCCCATCCCCGAGTAGGTGTAGTTGCGAAAATCCAGGCCTTCGTCGATAAAACGCTTGCCGTCGCTGTTGACCACCACGCCAAGGTGGAAATAGTTTTTCTGCTGGTTGAGCCGGTTGATATCGCCAATTTCCGGCGCATTGACGTCGTAGAACACCGCGTGGCAGCCGGACCAGTTGCCATGCGCCACAGCCCCGCTCTCCAGGGCCATGCGGATTCCGTCGCCGGTGTTGTAACGTGTCCCGCGCACCTTGGCCAGATCCCAACCCGGTCCCAGGTATTTGGCGCGCCACGCCAAATTGGCATGGAAGCCACCCGTGGCGATCACCACGGTTTTGGTCAGGAAGCGTCGACCATCGGCGCAGCGGATCATCCACTTCCCCGACTCGTCGCGAGCCAGACCCTGCGCTCGACAGCCGTAGTGCAGCTCAACACCGTCTTGTTCGGTGCGTCGCAGCAGCGCCTCGACCAAACCCAGTCCGCCGCCGGAGACCTCGATAGTCAGGCCTCCCCAGAAGCGGTACTTACCCTCCACTTTGAATGCCTGGCGACCGTAGATCGGCATGAACCGCACGCCCTTTCCGGTCATCCAGCGCAAGGTTGGCAAGCTCTGGGAGACGACCGTATCGAGGACTTCCGGATCGGAGCGGTACTGACTCAACGTGGCCAGTTCACCGAAGAACTCGTCCTGGGTGTAGCTGCCGAAATCGCTGTTTTCGATCTCGCTGTCGAGCAGGTCCGGCATCAACTGGCGCAGGTCATCCACGCCTTGATAGGCGACGCGAAAGGCGCCACCCGTGTGTGCTGAATTTCCCCCCCGATGCTCATGGGGCGCTCGTTCGAGCAGGGCCACTCGAGCCCCTTGTTCACGTGCGGAAAGTGCCGCGCAAAGCCCGGCGTTGCCACTGCCCAACACTATTACGTCGTAGTGGTGCATATCCGTTCCTGGTCTATCTGCTTGTGATGCAGGAGGTAAGTCATCCGTGCTCGATGCCCCCCTGCACGCAAGCGCACAGGGAGGCTTGAACAGCACTGTTCAGGCGAGGGTTTAGTGCTTGAGGAAGTCGATGACCAGACGGTTGAACGCAGGGGCATGTTCCCACTGCGCCCAGTGCCCGCATTGACTGAAGACGTGCAGACGCGAGTCAGGAATCCCGTTGAGCAGCTTCAGACTCCAGTCGATAGGTACAAAGCGGTCATCGCGGCCCCAGGTGATCAGGGTTTTGGCCTTGATATCGGGCAAGTTGTCGGTGAAATCACCCATCTGGAACTTGCTCAGGTCGACACTCTTCAGGAAATTTTCCAGGTGATGCGGTTTGTCCAGAATGCTCTTGAGGCGCAGGTCAATCAGCTCTTCGGTGAGAGCGCTCGAATCGTAGACAAAAACATTGAGCATTTTTTTCAGATTTACCAGGGTCGGCTCGCGGTAAACACCGAACAACAGCTTGATACCTTCCATGGGCAATGGCGTGAAGATACTGGTACGCCCTACCCCGCCCGATCCCATGAGGATCATTTTGTCCAGGCGCTCCGGCGAGGCCACGGCAAAGCCCAGTGCGGTGCCGCCGCCCATGGAGTTGCCAACCAAGTGTGCCTTGTCGATGTCCAACCCATCCATCAGCGCTTTTACCGCCCGGGCATTGATCACGAAACGTGGTTCGGCGGTGACCAAGGGGTCGGATTTACCGAACCCAGGGCAGTCCATGAGAATGACCCGATAACCCGCGTTGACGAAGTCATCCACGTTGCGATGGAAGTTGGCCCAACCTGTTGCCCCGGCGCCAGAACCGTGGATCATGATGACGGTTTCGCCCTCGCCGGCTTCGTTGTAGTGGATGTTCCACTCGGGGGTTTGCACGAACTTGCTGGTGGAGGCTTCGGTAAATGTGCTCATTGTTGTTTTCCTATTGTTGTGAGTGGATTCAGTGAGAAACGCTGTTGCGCAGATCGAGAGCGACATCAACGATCATGTCTTCCTGACCGCCGACCATGCGCCGCTTGCCTAGCTCAACCAGGATGTCGACGGTCTTGAGTCCGTACTTGGCGGCGGCGATTTCCGCGTGACGCAAGAAGCTCGAATAGACCCCGGCATACCCCAGCGCCAGGGATTCGCGGTCGACCCGCACCGGGCGGTCCTGCAGCGGACGAACGATGTCGTCCGCCGCATCCATCAGGGTGTAAAGGTCTGTGCCATGGTTCCAGCCCAGGCGTTCGGCCGCGGCGATGAACACTTCCAGCGGCGCGTTGCCGGCACCGGCGCCCATGCCCGCCAGGCTGGCATCGATACGATCGCAGCCCTCTTCCACCGCAGTGATCGAGTTGGCCACGCCCAGGCTCAAGTTATGGTGAGCGTGCATGCCGGTTTCGGTTTCCGGTTTGAGCACGGCCTTGAACGCACGGAAGCGCTCGCGCACGTCTTGCATGTTCATCGCCCCGCCGGAGTCGGCCATGTAGACGCAGGTGGCACCGTAGCTCTCCATCAACTTGGCCTGTGCGGCCAGTTGCTCGGCCGGGATCATGTGGCTCATCATCAGAAAGCCGACGGTGTCCATGCCCAGTTCGCGGGCGTATTCGATGTGCTGTTTCGAGACATCCGCTTCGGTGCAATGGGTGGCGATGCGCACCACCCGGGCACCGGCGTTGTAGGCCGCTTTCAAGTCATGCACCGTGCCGATGCCAGGTAACAGCAAGGTGGTGATCTTGGCGTGACTGATGACATCGGCCGCCGCTTCAATCCACTCCAGGTCGGTGTGGGCAGCAAAGCCGTAGTTGAAGCTCGAACCCTGTAAACCATCGCCGTGGGCGACTTCGATCGAGTCGACCTTGGCCTTGTCCAGGGCGCGGGCAATGTCCTGCACGTTCTGGATCGAATACTGATGGCGAATGGCATGACTGCCATCACGCAGGGTCACATCGGAGATGTAGAGTTTTTTGCCGGGATTGAAAGTCATCAAATAGCTCCTCAGGCGTTCAGCATCGACTGCGCCATGCGCTCGGCGGTGGCCAAGGCAGCGGAGGTCATGATGTCGAGGTTGCCGGCGTAGGCTGGCAGGTAGTGGGCGGCGCCTTCGACTTCGAGGAAGATCGAGGTCTTCAAGCCCGAGAAGCTGCCCATGCCCGGGATATGCAGCGGCGCGTCTTCTGGAATCACGTCGAACTGCACCTGCTGCTTCAGGCGATAGCCTGGTACATAGGCCTGCACGGCCGCCGCCATCTCGACAATGGAGGCTTCGACCAGCGCCTGATCAACGGCCTCGGACAGCACGAAAACCGTGTCGCGCATCATCAACGGCGGCTCGGCCGGGTTCATGACAATGATCGCCTTACCCTTGGCCGCACCGCCGATCACTTCGATAGCTTTGGAAGTGGTTTCGGTGAACTCGTCGATGTTGGCGCGGGTACCGGGACCTGCCGATTTACTCGCAATCGAGGCGACGATTTCGGCGTAGTGGACCTTGGCCACCCGAGACACCGCCGCCACCATTGGAATGGTGGCCTGACCGCCGCAGGTGACCATGTTGACGTTGAGCTGGCCCAGGTGTTCTTCCAGGTTAACCACCGGCACGCAGTACGGGCCGATGGCCGCCGGGGTCAGGTCGATCAGGCGGATATTCGGCTTGATCAACCGCAGGAAGGCATCGTTCTTGACATGAGCACCGGCCGACGTGGCGTCAAAGACAAAGTCGATTTCGTCGAATATCGGTAAGTTGACCAGCCCTTGAACCCCCTCATGGGTAATCGCCACGCCCATGCGGGCAGCGCGGGCCAGCCCATCCGAG
Source organism: Pseudomonas sp. H11T01 (assembly GCF_048515765.1). NCBI lineage: Bacteria > Pseudomonadati > Pseudomonadota > Gammaproteobacteria > Pseudomonadales > Pseudomonadaceae > Pseudomonas > Pseudomonas sp. H11T01. Next base: position 61,019 of record NZ_JBLYED010000020.1, read on the forward strand.
GCGGGGTCGATACCGACCATTGCGCCCATTTCCAGGTACTTGGCATTACGCATCACTTTGATCATCAGGTCAGTGCCGATATTGCCCGGACCAATGATCGCGACCTTGAGTTTCTTACCCATCAATAATCTCCGAAAAAATCAGTCAAAACGCACAGAACAACCACCGATTCCGGCGATGCTCACACGCAAGTTGTCACCGGCGATAACCGGCACCATGGCTGAGAGTGCTCCCGACAGGATCACTTCCCCGGCCTTCAGACTCATGCCCAGGCGGCCGAGTGTGTTGGCCAGCCAGGCCACGGCAATCACCGGCGAACCCATGCTTGCAGCGCCGGCACCACAACCGACTACCCGACCGTTTTTTTCCAGGACCATGCCGGTGGTGTAGAGGTCGAGCTTGCGTGGATCGACCAGGCGATCACCCAGCACGATCACGCCACAGGAGGCGTTGTCGGCCACGGTGTCTTGAATTTTTATTTTCCAGTCGCGAATCCGCGAATCGACGATTTCGAAACACGCCATGACCCCCTCGGTCGCTCGCAGTACATCGGCAACCGTTACGCCAGGGCCGGCCAGATCGTGTTTAAGGATGAAGGCGATTTCCCCTTCGGCCTTGGGCTGAATCAAGGTGCGCATCGCTACTGATGTACCCTGCTCGACCACCATGGCGTCGGTCAGTTGACCAAAATCCGGCTGGTTGACGCCCAGCATGTCCATCACGGGTTGGCTGGTGACCCCGATTTTTTTCCCGATGATCCGCTCACCCCGTGCAAGGCGAAGGTCAATCAAATGCTGCTGGATGCGATACGCCTGTTCGATCGTCAAGCCTGGACAGGCTTCGGTCAGCGGCGCGATGGGCGCGGCCTGATTCAGCGCGGTGAACAGTTGACGGCCCATGCGCTCGATTTCTATGTCTAATTCGCTCACTCGATTGCTCCTGCCATGTCTGGCGAAAATTCATTGCTTATTCAGGACGACGGCCCGGTAGCCAGCGGCGGCGCATTCGTCGTCTTGCTCTTCGCTGGCACCGGAAACACCAATGGCCCCCACCAGACGTTCTCCAACCCTGAACGGCAGCGCCCCGCCCATCGGTACCAGGCGCGGACGTAACATCAAACAGCTGCGCACGTGATCCGGGGCATTACGCAGGCGCTCGCCAACGTCTGCGGTGGACATGCCGAACGAGACCGCCGTCAGCGCCTTGTCCTGAGCAATGTCGATGGTGTGCAACGGCGCCCCGGCACCCCGACCGAAGGCCAGCAGGTGCCCCCCGCCGTCGAGTACCGCAACACTGACCAACCAGCCATTTTTTTCAGCGTGTTGCAGAGCCGTATCCAGCGCCCGTCGGGCGACGCAGAGACTCAACGGGTCGGCTGCTTGCAGCTCGATATTCCGGCTTACCTGGTTAATACGTTCCTGGTTCATACAGTGGCTTCCTTGATGACCGTGATGGGTTCAGCAGCGGGCTTGGCGGGTGACAACAGGTAGCAGGCCAGTGCCGGCACCAGAATCAGCGCGACCAACATGTTGCAAAGGAACATGAAGGTCAGCAGAACGCCCATGTCGGCCTGAAACTTGATCGGGGAGAACACCCAGGTGACCACGCCCAGAGAGAGGGTCAAACCGGTAAACACCACCACTCGCCCGGTGAATAGAAGTGCCTGGCGGTAGGCCTGAGCCAGGCTGGCGCCACGCCGTAACCAAAACAGCGTGACGCTGAGGATGTACAACGCGTAGTCCACGCCAATGCCGACACCCAATGCCACCACCGGCAAGGTCGCGACCTTCAGGCCCATGTCTAACTTGACCATCAGCGCTTCGGCCAATAACGAGGTAAGGATCAGAGGAAGCACGGCGCAGAGCACGGCCCGCCAGGAGCGAAACGCAATGAAACACAGCAGCGTCACCACCAGATAAACGCCCAGGAGCATGTGCTCGTTGGCCGTTTTCACCACGATATTGGTCGCGCTTTCGATGCCCGCATTCCCCGCAGCCATGACGAAGCGCGCGTGTTCGTCGCTGTATTCACTGGAGAAGCGCTCGGAGGTCTGCACCACGGACGCCAGGGTGTCGGCCTTGTGGTCTTTGAGAAAGGCGTAGATCGACAGCAGGTCGCAGTTACCGTTAAACAGCTCGCGAGGCGAGCGCATGGCGGCCGCATTGATCATCGACTGGTTAGGGGGCAACTCGTCCCACTTAAAGTTGCCCTCGTTCATCCCCACGTTGATCGTGCGTGCCAAACCCGCAATTGAGTGGGTGGTCTCAACACCCGGCAACTGCCGCAGACGCCACTCCAGTTCCTCGACTTTGCGCAAGGTGGAATAGTCGACGCACTGACCCGGTGGGGTTTCAACCATGATGACGAACACATCGCTGCTCGCCTGGTAATGCTCGATCATGAAGTGGTTGTCGCGGTTGTAACGCGAGTCAGCACGTAACTCCGGGGCGCCAGGGTCGAGATCGCCGACCTTGAGGTCCTTGCCCACCCACAAAGCCCCCGCGGCAACACCCAACGCCAACACAATGGCCGCCGCGGCAGGACGCGGTCGCGTGAAACGTTCCAGCAGGCGCACCAGCAGACGTGGCCGGGCACCCTGTTCAACCGACTCCTGCTGCAGACTGCGTGCCGCGGCCCGAGGCGAAACACCGGTGAAGGACAGCATGATCGGCAGCAAGGCCAGGTTGGTGAAAACCAGGATGCCCACGCCGAGACTTGCGATCAGTGCCAGTTCTTTGATGACGGGTACGTCGACGATTGTCAGCACAGCAAAGCCGACCACATCGGCCAGCAACGCAGTGATACCTGCGGCGAACAAACGACGGAATGTGTAGCGCGCAGCGATCAGTGTGTGGGTGCCGCGTCCGACGTCCTGCATGATGCCGTTCATCTTCTGCGCCCCATGACTGACGCCGATGGCGTAGACCAGAAAAGGCACCAGAATCGAATAGGGATTGAGTTCGTAACCGAGCAACGGCAACAGGCCGAGCAGCCAGATAACCCCGATTAACGTGCAGACTTGAACCACCACTGTACTGCGTACACAACGGGTGAATAAATACAGGATAAGCGAGGTGATCAGCACCGCCACGGCAAAGAACGCCAGAACCGCATAGAGCCCTTCGATCAGGTCACCCATGACTTTCGCGAAACCGATGATGTGGATGTCGACACCCTTGGCCTGATAACGCTCACGCAGCTGCTCAAGACTGTCGGAAAGCACTTTGTAGTCCAGCGCTTGATGGGTCTTCGGATCGACCTCAAGCAACGGCAGATAAACAATGGTCGAGCGCAAGTCCTGCGCCACCAGTTGGCCGATTTCGCCGGAGCGCTCAACATTGACGCGCAGAGAATCCAGGCTCTTGGCGCTGCCGTCGAAGCCGTCGGGTACCACCGGGCCACCGTCGAAGCCCTCCTCGGTCACGCCCTGCCAACGGGTCGCCGGTGTCCAGAGCGAGCGCATGAAGGCGCGGTCCACGCCTGCCACCAGGTACAGGTCATCGTTGATCTGACGCAGCGTTTCCATGTACTCCGCACTGAAGATATCGCCTTCACCGCGCAGCGCCACGGAGATGCGCACAGCATTGCCTGCGCCCTTTAGATCATTCGCGTGCTTGAGGTAATTGAGCGTAAACGGGTGATGCTCGGGAATGGTCTTGAGGAAACTGGCGTTGAGCCGTACCTGGCTGGCGGCAATGCTCAACAGCAGGGTCAGCAGCAGACAAAATCCAATCACCCAGAATCGATGATTGAACAACAACCGCTCCAGGCGATTGCCAGAGTATTTGTCGAAGTCCGCCAGGGAGGCGATGGTGGTGAAGCCATCGGAAGAGCTGATAGCCATAGTCAGTAACCTTCTCTAGATGCGGGCTCAGCGCAAAGCGCCTGGCGAAAATCGAGTGATGCCCTGAATGCCGACCGCAAGGCTTCCACCATCACGGGTGGCCAGCAGGGCGACCAGGGGGAAGCGTTGTTCCGGGCTGACCTGTCTGAACGATCGGCCATCGTCGCGACTCAGCCAGCCCGCGCCAGACTCATCCGCCAGCAATACGCTGCCATCGGACAACAGGGTCGCGGCGGTGAGGCTTTTGCTGGTCGCCAGCGCCACCGCGTGCCAACTCGATCCACGGTCATCCGAGCGGAACAGGTGCCCCCGCAGGCCCAACGCCAGCAAGGTGTTGGATGGGGTGGCAAGCAGGCCAAAGAAGCTGCCGTCATAAGGCTCATCAAGCCGGGTGAAATGTTGTAAGTCGGCGTCAATACGCATCAGCCCGCCCAGCTCGCCCGCCAGATAAACCTGGCCGCCAAGCAGTTGAACGGCATTGAGATGGTGCGAATCGCTGCCAGCAAGTACCGAAAGCGCAGGCGTCCAATGCTCGCCATCGCCGGTAGCGAACGCCAATCCATAGGCGCCAACCGCCAGAGCGCGACCTGCGCCCATGCATTGCACAGCGAGGAATGGTTTGTCGGCCCCCTCATCGACCAGGCGACGAGCGTCATCCACATGTTCGGGATCGTCGTGGTATTGCTGCAGAATCGCTTGGGCGGCGCGAAAACCATCCAGTTGCCGCACCCAGTTCTGACCACCGTCCACGGTCTTCAGAATCACTCCGCGATGCCCGACCGCCCAACCGACAGCCTTGTCGTTGAAGCACAGGCTGGTCAGGCTGACCGATACGGGTACGTTGGCCTGTTTCCAGTGTTGGCCCTGGTCGTCGGAATACAGAATGGTTCCACGCACACCGGCCACCACCAGTCGCTCGCCAGCCGAGGCGGCGGTGTTCAGTGCCACACGGGACGTTTGTACAGAAATCACTGCTTTCTGTTCCAGCGTGTCCGCTACATCCCTGGACGTCGCAGTGTGGGCAAAACTCATCTGCCCGATCCAGCCGACCAGACACAGGGAGAGCACGCACGCAGCAGCATGATTTTTATTATTCAAGGCAAACCTCCGGTAAAGCAGACAGGCACTTTTCCTGAAAAAGAGAGCCTGTCCGCTCAGATCAACGTGCGCTCATTTTCGTCAGCGACTCTGGGGAAAAGTACGTTTCGCGACGACGCTCGACGATTGAAAATTGATCGTTACCGGAGTCGCCCATGGCGCAGTTGTACATCCAGGCCTTGGTACGATGATCGTGGAAGAAACCGGTACAGAAGTTCACAGTGGCCGGAATATCCGGGGCAACAAACGGGGTGCTCAACGAGGTGCGCCACAAGGTGCCTTCGGCATCCCAACCATCAATGATCGCGTTACCCCAGTTGTCTTCGTCGTAGTAATACATTCGCTTGGGCACCGCATGACGCTTGCCAGGTTTGAGCGTTGCCTCGACTTCCCAGACACGGTGTAGCTCCCAGCGCATGAATTCCGGTTTGACGTGCCGCTGCCCCATGACCTCCTCATCACCGTGCACCAACAACTCGTTGCTGTTGTAAGGAATGATCATTTCCTTCTTGCCCAACAGCTTCCAGTCGTAGCGTTCCGGAGAGCCTGTTCCGCCGTAGTTCTCATCGACGAAGTTAACGCCCGAAGCGACCATATTGGGCGTATCGAAGTTGATGCTCGGCGCGCGACGTACTCGGCGCTGTCCAGCCAGGTATTGCCAGAGCGTACGACCCTTCACGTAGTCGGTGACGTTGTGCACCATCAACGCCTCACCCGCACGAAACGCCGGGGCGTAAGTCAACTGGATGGCAAGCATGTAGTTCGGCTCCGTCACAGTCGCTGCCGATCCCTCTTTGTAGTAATAAGGGTATTGCGCCTCGTCCTCCGCAGCAGTGGCCAACACCCTCTGACCATCAGCCGTAGTGGTCCAGACCTTGTATTTGGCATGTGTGGACTCACCCCGCCACAGAGTTTGGTGGTTCCACTGCACTTCCATACCAGTCTTGGGTATCGGAAACGGCACACCGCCGTATGCGCCCTTCACCATCAAACCATCGCCATCCAACGTCGCATTGGTCGCGTTCTTGAACGTGTTGTCATAGATCCACTGCGGTGCTGCCGCCGTGCGGCGTGTCGGGTAGACGTCGATCCGGAAGGTCGACGGGTTGTCCTTGAGCATCTGTTTGACACCATCGGCCAACTTATCGGCGTACTGATTCATGTTGGCGGCAGTAATGCTGTACAGCGGTTTGTCATCTTTGAACGGGTCAAATTGACGATGACCCTGTTGGTAGCCAGCAGGTACTTGGGTATAACCACCATTCCATGCCGGGATACTTCCGTCGGCATTACCGGCACGCTCCGCGCCCATCGGCGTCAGGGTACTCTTCAGCGCCTGCGCATCAGCCGAACTGACCTGCGCGTGAGCGGCGCAGACCGACAGCGAAAGGGACAGACAAGCCAGCAACTGGGTGATCTTATTGTTGTGCATGACGAGTCCTCAAAAAGTGTAGGAAGCACTAAGCGAAACAAAATCTCGGTCGGCGTAAACCTGTTTGAACGTCTTCACCCCCGCTGAATCGATAATCGGCCCCGACGGCCCGTAGTAACCGTTGTAAGCCAAGGTGAACGTCACCTTCTTCAGGTACTCAGCCGAGAGTCCTACGTTGTAGTCTCCGGCCTTGTAAGTGCTGAAGGCGCCGACCGCCGAAGAACGCCCATCGATGCCGTAGCTGAACCCCATGGGTACCGACAGATCGATGCCATTGATGACCTGGTAGTACGTTGGTATGAACGCCACGCGAAGCGCCGTCGCATCTCGGGTCGTGTTGGGATCGAGGTTGTCTGCATTCTTCTGGATACTGAGCGTGCGGTTCCAGGCCAGCTCCGCGAGCAAGCTGGCGCCGTCCCACAAGCTGTTGCCAGGCATGACGTAGATAGTGTTGACCTGGGCGTGCGCCGTACGACCTACCGCATACAAACGGTTGTGGTTATTGTCGCCATCGCCCGCCAGGTCAGTGACAGTCAGGCTGACCAGCGGAGCGTTCTCCCGAATCGACGCTTCGAATGCCACGTTGGCATCACCAATGCCCCGGTTGGCACTGAAGCCATACGATCTGATGTCTTCGGGATACACCAGCATGTACTCGCCGATCTTGTCCGGGGGCGAATTCGGTGTAACGCCGCTACCGGGTCGCACCTGCGTCTGAAAGTCCTTGGCGTGATAATTGATTGCATAAAGACCGAAGTCGGTATCTAGAGCTTCGGAGCGGTAACGCAATTGCAAACCCCACTGGCCGGAGTTGCGAGGCTCGATGTCCTTGGCGCGATAAAACGATGCGACAGGGCCAACACCAGGTGCCAGAGCCGCGATAATCCGTTCACCGCCCTCATCGACCAGGTCGGCCGGGCTGAAGTAGCTACCCGCGGCAGGAATCCGCGTAGGTTGCCATTCAAACTGATAATAACCACCGACTGACACTGTCGGTGTTAGTTGCAGTTGGGTGGAGAACTGTTTAACCGGAAGACCCAACTCTTTGTATTGCGAGTTAGGCACTGTCAGCGCACGAACCGCGTCAATGGGTTGTTGCCCGACAGCAATACCGTTATTACCAAAAAATAGACTTTCACCATACACCAGCGAATGCTGGCCAAGACGTGCAACACCCCACATGTCCTCGCCAAGATCAAAATTGCCGTAGACAAAAGCGTCGCGAAATTCAGCCTGGCGACCGTGCAAGTCACGGGTTTCCCGTGTGAACTGGTCGCTGGCAACGCTGACGGAGTTGACCGTATTGGGAGAATCATTGTCATTACGTCTATTGTAGACATCGTCATACCAAGCCGCTCCGCTGACGCGAACCCCCACTTTCTTGTATGACAAATCAAACTCTGAGAACAGATCGAAGCGGTTGGAAATCAAACCCCGATCAAAATTTCGGTCACCGTCGTCCAGGTTTTGATTGGCTACTAACTTCGAGCTCTGTTCCTTGACCCGCCCACCCGCTGAATATTTTACCGTATTATCAAATCGCACTTTAAAATCAGGATTACTCGTATCAAACTCGAATGCCTGAACAGGCGATATCGCACACCCCATTATTGCCGCACTCAACGTAGCCAGTCGTAAGCCCTTGTCAAACGCACAAGCAGAATCAGTACGCCGATCTGTATGTCTGGACATAAACAACCTCAAGGGACGGTAAACCGTCTTTTTATTTTTATTGGGTTGCTGCCGAGCAGAAAGTCGACAGCGGAGATCAAGCCAGAGAAACTGATTCACCCCAATCAATCGTTGATCGATACCGGTTCAAGACCGAAAACCATCGGTGGTAATTGTTGACCCAGCAGATAAGCGCCGAGCATTCCAGCAGTGTCATCGGCGTTTTGAGTAATGTGATTAGACGCTGCAATGACATCACGCAAGATTCGCTGCAGAGGGTTGTTTAAATAAATTCCACGCGCCGAAGTAGCCTTGAACAGCAGCATCACCGCCTCTTCGCAGTCACGACCCACACGGGCGATATCCAGCATGTAGTGAACCCGGTCCAAGGTCGGTACCAACTCACGACGCTCAACCACCGCCGTGCTTTCAGCCATCATTTGCAACAGCCGAGCCCGGGCCGATCGCACGCGGACGACAGCATTGCCAAGGCGATCCTTGACGTAGGGACTAAGCGCGGCCCCGCCACCGTCGGTGGTGTTAGTACGCACCTGCATCTGCCGGACGTACTCGTCGATAGCCCCTTGGCCCATACCCACGATCATTGCCGAAACAGCGCCGAAAAAGATTTGGCTGAACGGATAGAGATAGTGGGCCGGACGATCGCTGTACTCGTATTGGATCAGACTGTGAGCCCGGTGATAGGGAACAAAGGCTTCCTTGATCACCAGGCTTTTGCTACCGGTTCCGGCCAGGCCGAACGTGAACCAGTCATCTTCGATTTCCCAAACCGAACTGGGTACCAGCATTGAGAGACGGTCAATGACCTGACCACTGGCATCACGCCGCAGACCACCCAGGAAGGCCCACTTGCCATGGTCGCAACCGCTGGAGGTTTTCCACGTCCCGCTAATGTTGTAGCCGCCATCGACTTCTTCGACCTTGCCGAAAGGCGGGTAAGACGAGGCGGTAATGACTGTATTATCTTCGCCCCATACATCCTGACAGGCCTGGTCATTGAGGGAGCCATATTCCCATTGGTGAATGCCGAGGATCATCATGTTCCAGGCGCTGCTGCCGCAGCCACGGCCAAGCTCCATCAGTACCTTGTAGAATACCGCCGGGTTCATTTCCCAGCCGCCATAAGGCCGGGGCTGCAAGATCTTGAAGAATCCCGCCTCGACGAAGGCATCAATGGTTTGCGTTGAAACCATTCGGTTCTGTTCCACCGATTCTGCCTTCTCCCGTAGCATGGGTATCAGCGCGCGAGCTCGCTGCAACAACTCTTCTTCGCTCGGCACTTCGTGAGTGCCCAATGTCTCGGTCTGCTTGACGAAATTATTCATGGCCTGTTTTCTCTGGTTTCTTGTTATACCGGCGTAGTGAATGCCCCTGCGGGCCTTACTTGAGCGCGGCGAACTGGCTGTTGAAGTACATCAGCGGTCCGTCCTGCTCCGGCAGGCCACAGACGCCAATCACTTCCCCGATAAACATGTCGTGGGTGCTGGCCGGAATCACTTGGGCCAAACGACACTCAAAACTGACCAGGGCGTCTTCGAGTACCGGTACACCGGTCACACCCGACTCCCAGTGACCTTCGGCAAAGCGCGCCTCACCGGACACGCCTTCCACCATCCCGGCGAAGCGCTTGGCGATGGACTCTTGCCCATGGGCCAGTACGTTGATGCTGAAAGCGGCCGCACGCTTGATGACCGGGTTGGCCCAGACATTGCGGTTGACGCAAATCAACAGGCGCGGCGGGTCGGCAGTGATCGAGCAGACCGCAGTGGCCGTCAACCCTGCCCGTTCCTTGTCATCACCGGTGGCGATCACCACGCAGGTACCGGCCAGTTGGCGCATGGCACTGCAAAAATCGGCGGTTGCGACCGCCACGGGCATATTGACGGGCGTGCTGCTGGATTGGATGGCATTAAGCATCAGGTGACCCTCACGGTGCTGCGGGCGCACACGGCCCTTCGTTGGTGTTCAATGGCGCGACCACTGGCGGTAGCGCTGTTGCGATCAGAGGACAATGTTTCGCTTGTGGCCCCAGTCGCTCATCTTGGTGAAGGCCTTGACCTCCCAATGGTCTTCATCGATGACCAGACCGCCCCAACCCATCTCGAAGTTGAATCCCGACGGGCTCTGGGCATAGAAGGAAAAGGTCTGGTCGTTCGGGTGGTGGCCCAGCTCAAGGATGATCGGGATACCGGCTTTCACGCAGCGGTCGTAGGCCAGACCAACATCGTCCATCCGCTCGACCTGGACCATGAAGTGGTTGAGTACCTTAGGCATCGGCGCCTGAGCGGTGGCGATTGAGTGGTGGCGCCCCGTGGCGGTGTGAAAGAACGTGGCGTCCACCACGATGCCGGGTTTGATCTCTTCGCGGATGTAATCGCTGACCCGCAGGTTCAGCACGTCCTTGTAGAACTTCACCGTCTCAGGGCCATTCTTGGCGAATGGCAGGATGTGCCCGATACCCAGATCACCCGTGACGAAACCGCCTTTGAGCACCTTCGAGCGAAACACATCGTTCAACCCGGCCTCGGCGTGACCGAAGAAGAACTCATGAGCGAAGCCATTCGGGTCCTGGCAACTGTAGGCTTTTTCAACCATCCGCCGGCACAGGAGCTCGTCAGACAGGACCTCGACCTGAATACCTTTTTCCCGTAATTGGGCAACGTAACTGTCCAACTGCTGCTCGGTGCGAAACTGCCAACCCGCTACCAGAATGTCGTCGATGGCATTCTTTTCGAGGAAGACACGCTGGCAGTATTCGTCCATGCGCAGACTCATGCTCTGCTCATCACGGCGACTGACCTGCATACCGATGATTTCGGTCGCCAGCCATTGCCACTGATCGAGGTCGCTGACGCCAAAACCGACGTAGGCTAACGAGTGAATTTCTGCCACTTTGTCTGCACCCCTTATTGTTTTTGGATGACTGCAATTCCTGGAGAGCTCGAGGAAAAACAGATTCAAGAGGACAAGAGCAAGCGCAATGCCAACTTGTTAAACAGGTTGGAATTAAAAAATTTAGCTATCTAATTCAATTAGTTAACAAAGGTCACCATGAGAAAAACCTGACACCGGTTAACCGCTCGGCGAGGAACAGCTATTGCGAATTTTCGAAAATCTTTGAATTTTGGTAAGGAATATTCGTACATTCCCAATCCGTGCCACCCTCATTCTCACTGGCAAACAATCTCGGCGTCGTGCCGAACAGGCTGAGCAGCCGCGATCGAGGCAGATTTACCGTTCTGCGAGACCTTTGGCACAGACTTGGCATCCGTTTCAGGTTGGAATAATGACAATAATAAAGGCAGGCCAATTACATGACTCATGAAGAGAAAGGCGCAGGCCAGGCCGATCATCACTATCGCAATCAGCACGGCATCAACATCATTACTGACCTGCGTTTTCCAGACATGCAGGACCTGACTGACCGCCTCTATTTCAATCCGAAAGAAGGACGCATCTGGCTCGGTGAAAAACGCATGATGCTGATGCACGTCGAAGCCTTTGGGGCGATGCGTCAAGAGTTGCTGGAAAGCAATGGCGTCGAGTTCACCCGAGGCTTGTTTACCCGAATCGGTTATCTGACCGGGTTGCGCGACGCCGATTTAGCGATCCAGGCACGCGGTACTGGCAGTGAGCTGGAAATCCTGGCGGCCGGCGGACAGCTGCATGCGCTTTCCGGGATTGTCGAGGTCTCACCGATCTGCATTGAGTTCGATCAAGCCAAAGGCCATTTCTACGGCGAGTTCACCTGGAAGCACTCGGTTGAAAGCGAAGTGCATATCGCTGCCAACAAGATCAGTACCGACCCTATCTGCTGGATGGAAGTGGGTTACAGCTCCGGCTTCATGACACGCTTGATGGGTCGACGCTTTCTGGTGCGGGAAGTGGAATGCCAGGCGTGCGGCCACGAACACTGTCGTGTCATCGCAAAGCCGGCGGAGGCCTGGGACGATGCCGAGCAAGATCTCAAATATTTCCAACCTCGAGCAACCGACCACCGTCGGACGGTACCTGTCTCACCGTCGAAACTCCGAGCAATCGCTCCCCAGCCTGCGCCATTTGGTCTGGAAGATCTCGCCCGCTCTGCCGACGGGCTTGATCGTCCCGTTGGCGGTTCAGCCGCTTATCACTCCGCGCTACACAAGATCCTGCGCGTCGCCGGTACCAACGCGACTGTGCTGTTGCTCGGGGAAAGTGGTGTAGGCAAGACCATGTTTGCCCATGAAGTGCATGCCAACAGCCAGCGCGCAACAACACCCTTCATCGAAATCAACTGCGCTGCGATTCCTGAACAGCTTATCGAATCAGAACTGTTCGGCGTTCAGCGCGGCGCCTATTCCGGCGCCACCGAACCGCGTCCCGGCCGCTTCGAAATTGCGCATGGAGGGACCATCTTCCTCGACGAAGTCGCAACCCTGAGCATGACTGCGCAAGGCAAGTTGTTGCGCGTATTGCAGAGTGGGGACCTGGAGCGCCTGGGCAGCAACAAGACCATAAAAGTCGATGTACGAGTCATCGCCGCCACCAACGAAGACTTGGCTGGAGCGGTCAAAGCCGGACGTTTTCGCAGTGATTTGTTCTATCGGTTGAACGTGTTCCCCGTCACCATCGCCCCTCTGCGCGAGCGCAAGGACGACTTGCCTTTGCTGCTCGATACCTTCATGCGCAAACTCTGTACGTTGCACGGCCGACACCTCACCGGCATTAGCCCACGAGCCTTGCAGATGCTCCTTGATTACCATTGGCCGGGCAACATTCGTGAATTCGAAAACGTGATCGAGCGGGCAGTCATCCTTTCCGATGATGGCGATGCCATCGACATTCGTCATCTTTCCGGGCTTGATGCGTTGGGGGGCCAGCTTGAACGTATCGGTACTGTCGGATGGGACGCAGGCCCCACCATCGGCATCCGCCTGCCGGACGCCACATCCCCCAGTGTCGGCATCGCCCAACAGGAAAAAGCCAGCCACGATCAGTTGCTCGCTGTGGCGCAACGTACCCTGCAACGTGGCCCGGTGCGCCTGAACGAGATCGAAGACGTGTATATCGAAGTGGCGATGCGGCTCAGCGAACACAATGTGTCCCGAGCCGCTACGCTGCTGGGTCTGAGCCGGGCGCAGCTGGACTATCGGCTGAAGAAAACGGCTCAGGAAGAAAAGACCTGATCTGGTCGCCAGCAAGCCAGCTCACAAGATTTTGTCGCTGCTGCCTATAAAAGCGCCGCAGAATCCTCGAACGCTGCATCGGCGCTAACGCTGGTGCAAAAGCGTGCGATGCTGCCCATGGAATTGGTGTGCTCTTGCGCCGAAGGCGAGGCACAGCAATCCTCCAGAACCACTACGTCGAAGTCGCGGTCATGGGCATCGCGAACGGTGGCTTGAACGACCGCCTGAGTACTCACGCCGCTGCAATAGATGCGCTCGATACCTTCGCGGCGCAGCAGCAGTTCCAGGCGTGTAGCGTAGAACGGCGAGACGCGGTGTTTAACAATGTCCCAATCCTGCGGCTGCGGGGCCAATGCCTCATGCACCGCGCCACCCCAGGTTGACGCTTTCAAAATGCCATTCCTGGCAATCGGGCCGAATACCTGAGAGTTCGGATTAGCCTCACGATGATCGTCAGAAAAGGCGACACGGACGTAGGCGACTGGAATGCCCTTGGCACGCGCTTTGGCGATTGCGGCAGCCGTACGGGCGATCACCTCACGGCTACGGACTTGTTCACCCAGCGGGGATTTGCCGCTGGCGCCGTCCGGGTGTACCAGATCGTTCTGCATGTCCAGGACAAGGTAGATACTTTTCATTGTCATTTTTTCCTTGGATTGAATCAGTCGCACCAGAGTGCGCCGTTGATGTCGAGAATTTCCCCGCAGATAAACCCCGCTTTGTCTGAAAGCAGAAAGCCCACTGCTGCCGCCACTTCGTCAGCGCGACCCAACCGGCCCAGCGGAATCAGCGCACGCAAGTTGTCGGGAAACGTCGTGGTCATATCAGTGGCGATCGGTCCTGGTGCCACGGCATTGACTCGCACGCCACGGCCCGCCAATTCTTTGGCCAGGAATAGAGTCAGGGTGTGCACTGCCGACTTCGACATGCCGTAAGCCACATTGCCCGCATTGTTCTGCTCGCTCGGGTCCAGCCAGGGTCGGGCGTTGCCACCATTTTTTCCAACCACCGAGCCTATGTTGACGATGGCTCCCTGCTGACGCTCAGCCATTAGCTGTCCGATCACCTGACAAGGAATCAAGGTGCCCAGGACATTGATCCGCATGACCCGTTCGAACTCGCTCACGCTTAGGTCCAGAGCGCTGCCCTTGGAGACGATACCGGCGACGTTAACCAACGCAGTGATCGGCCCCAACTGCTCTTCAATCTCTTCGACCACGTTACGCACTGCATTGCGCGCCGCCACATCGCACGCGAAGAAGCGCATCCGAGCACCCAGTTCAAGAGGCTCAACCAGATCCAGCGCTGCTATTTTGTAGCCTTCGGCGGCCAGGTATCGGCATACCGCACTGCCAATTGCCCCACCGGCTCCAGTCACCACTGCAACACTCATTGTTCACCCCGCTGATCCGCCGCGGCATAACCGGCCAGACGTCCGAACACGAGCCCCTTGAGCACTGACGTACCGCCCGCGTAATTACCGAAGTACAGGCCGACAGTCTCGCCGGCGGCATACAGGTTACCAATCGGTGCACCATCAGCATTGACCACACGAGCACGCTCGTCGACTTTCAAACCGCCAAACGTGAAGACGTTGGCAGAAATGATCGGATAAGCCAGGAATGGTCCCTCGTCCAGCGGCAATGCCCAGTTGCTTTTGGGCGGCACCAGACCTTCAGTGGCGACGCCATCCAGTTGCAAAGGCTTGTAGTTACCCGGTCGGCAAGCGGTGTTGTAGCGCGCAATACTGTTTTGCAGGGCAATTGTCGGAACGCCGATCTTACCCGCCAGTTCGACCAGACTTGACGCTTCGATGGCCGGTTGGTCAGTGCGAATACCCAGACGATAGTTGGGAATGTTTTTGACCTTCTGATCGAGGATCACCCAGGCAATGCCTTCGCTCTGCTGATAAATCTGTCGAGTCACTCGCTCATACCAGGCATCAACCGTACCGGGCGCTTCGTCGGTGAAACGTTCGCCCTGTTGGTTGATCAGCACGCCGTAGGGAAAAATAAAGATTGAGGGTTCGGAAACCCCGGAGCGAGGATCCACCGGCTCGGCGTGATAGCTGCCATATTCTCCGCAGGGCGCCGCGCCGACATCCAGCGCCATCTGGATGCCTTCGCCACGATTGTAGTAACCGCCCTTGCACACTGGGCGCAAGTAAACTGAACGCGGCCCGAGATAGCGGGTGAGCATTTCCGCGTTACCCTCGAAGCCGCCACTGGCAAGCACCACCGCGCCACGAAAAACCAACTCACCGCGCTCACGGGACAAAGCCCGCAGCCCTATCACCCTGTCATAACCTTCGGTTACCAGATCACGCCCAGTGGTTTCATAGAAAAAGTGTGCACCGAGCGCTTCGGCCTGGGTCGCCAGCGCTTCCACAATGGCCTCGCCACCGCCCACTGGCAGTAAGCGTGGTTGAGTGCTGGTCAGGAATTGGGTCGGCAAAAAGTCGAACTTCACGCCGTTGCTTTTCAGCCAATCAATGGTGGCCGGGACCTCAGAAGAAAAGGTGCTGATGACGCTGGCATCCACAGATGCCAGTGAGCGGGTCTGTGCCGACCAACTCTCTCGATCACGGAGGCTCTCGACAACAAAATCCGGATCCTGGTAATAGCCCGAATGCTCAGCAAGAAAGGTGTCGAAGTCGTCGGTCACTTCGTCATGTCCCTTCATGCGCAGATAGGCTTCAGTGAAACGACTCTGCCCGCCGCGCTCCTCACGCGTCGCACGCTCCAGCACCGCCACTTTTAGTCCACGTTCGGCGCCCGCCACTGCCGCCGACAATCCGGCTACGCCGCACCCCACGACAATCAGATCGAAATTCAACTCAGCCATTTTCAGTGCCTCCCTTTAGTGGCTGGTACTATAAGATTCGCTGTGAGTGCGTTCGAGCGAGGCACGGCTAATGGGCTATTAGGAAAAGGTGAAGAACCAATGGACAGACTCTGGGCCATGCAGGTGTTCGTAAGGGTGGTGGAGTGCGGCAGCTTCAGCCGAGCGGCCGAGTCCCTGGACATTGCCAATGCCACGGTGACCTCAAGCGTGCGTAATCTGGAAACCTACCTGGGGGTGACCCTGCTGTCGCGCAACACTCGTTCGTTGCGTCTGACCGACGAAGGCGAGGGTTATTTCGAACAATGCACCCGACTGTTGCGACAAATAGAGGAAACCGAAGCCTCGGTACGCCAGAAAAAAGGCGAAATTAGCGGTCAGCTGTGCATCGAATCACCCGCCGCTTTCGCTCGAGCGTTGCTCTGCCCGGCCCTGCCCGCGTTCACCGCTCAGCATCCTGGTTTGTCAGT
Organism: Pseudomonas sp. H11T01; assembly: GCF_048515765.1. NCBI lineage: Bacteria > Pseudomonadati > Pseudomonadota > Gammaproteobacteria > Pseudomonadales > Pseudomonadaceae > Pseudomonas > Pseudomonas sp. H11T01. The sequence goes on from NZ_JBLYED010000020.1 coordinate 77,561, forward strand.
GGCCTTGCGCTTGACCGATCATGCCGAAGACCTGATCGCCAGCGGCACCGATATCGCGATCCGTATCGATTCAGTGAACGATGCCGACCTGGTCGCCCGCCCGCTTTATCAGGCTCACTATGTGGCCTGCGCCTCTCCTGGTTTTCTGGCCAGCATCGATACCCCGTGTCATCCGCAGGAACTCGACCCACAATGCTGCCTGGGTATTTTCGGTCCCGGACGCTACGCCGTATCCAACTGGTCATTCCAGCGTGGGGTTGAAAACCACACGCTGACTCCCCGTGGCAGCCTGCACTTCAACAGTTCTGATGCACTGATCGAGGCCGCCCTGGCCGATCAGGGCTACATCTATGTGCTGGATGTGTTCGTCAACGGCCTTATTTCACGCGGCGCATTGGTGGAGTTATTCCCTGACTGGGGCACCAGTAGCCGCAGTTTTTACACCGTTACGCCCAAAGCACGATTTGTCGCGCCGCGCACCCGGGCGTTTATCGACTTTATACTCGCCACCCTCGACGCTCAGCGCCGACCGCCAGCCGATGCCAGCATCGTCCTGCGCCAGGGACGACGTGGTCTGGTATAGCGAGGCGGCGTGGAGCACAACGAAAAATGCCAGTCAGCGGACTGACTGGCATGAGTATTTACCTCTGTCTCAAGCGTTACGCGTTTCGGCCAGCAACGCAGGCAAGAGTGTTTCCCAATCGCCAATTATCCCCAGCGTCGCGACCTTGAAAATATCCGCATGAGCATCCTTGTTGATGGCCACGATACGACTCTCCAGGCTGACCCCGGCCAAATGCTGTGCCGTGCCAGAGATGCCCACCGCCAGGTAGATGTCCGGGCTGACGTACTTTCCGGAAATACCGACCTGACGCAGCACCGGCACCATGCCGGCGTCGACCGCTGGCAAACTACCGCCGAGGGTGCCCCCCCACGCAACGGCCAGGGTTTCCAGCAGGTTAAACCCCGTCTCGTTCACACCTCGCCCCCCGGACACGATCAATCTGGCGCCATCAAGCGGTGGTAGATGCTGGCCACTCTTTCGACGCTCCAGCGTCAGCGCTTGAGGCAATGCCGCATGCAGAGCCAAGGTATAGACATCGGTCGCAACCGGGCCGGACAAATGAGGACGGCCTGCGCGCAAGCACGCGAATGCCGGACCCTCCTCCACTTGCAACATCACGCGCATGCGGCCTCCCCAGCACGATCGCTCGGCCAGAAGCATGTCACCATCGCGGCTTAACGCGATGCAGCGTCCCAAGGCTCGGCCATTCAATTTATCCGCCAGTAGCGCACAGAACTCTTCGCCCACCGGGCCGGGCGGCAGCAACACTAGTGATACGCCACTGGCAAAAACCGGGATCGCACGCAGGGCTTCGCTCGCCGCCACGGCCAATACAGCGGGCTCCTCGCAACTAGCCAGTTCTGCATGAAAGGCGTGGTAAACCTGCTTGGCGCCAGCCCTGGCGGCCCGTTCTGCTGCGTGCGAAGCAGGTTCAGCGCCCAGCAGAACAACAGCGAATTCTTCGTTGACGGCCACGCTCTGAACCGCGGCCAGCGCGGCATCGAGTGCTTCATCACCCCAGGCCTGGGGAATCAACGCCAACAGCCTGCTCATAGATTCACTCCCTGTTCTTTCATCCAGATCAGCAATGACTTGGCCTGCTGCATGGCATCGCCTTCCAACATTCGACAAGCCCCCCCGCGCTCAGCGGCCTGGGCGGCGACCAGACCGTCCAGCGACAGTGCACCGGGACTATCGGACGGGGCACTCGCTTTGGCAAAGTTCATGCGCTTGGCTTCCATCACGTTTTTCAGCAACGGATGGCGCAATTTATTGCGTTTGTCGTTGGTGACGCTGGCAAGCAGCGGTCGATCAACGTCCAGCCACTCCTCACAGGTGCCGCGCTCACGTATCAGTCGTACGGTGTCACCGCACCATTGCGCGTACTGGGCCAGGGAGAACTGCTGCTGATCGAGACGACAGGCCAGCAGCACCGGGATGCTGCCTTCGTCGAGATCACCAAACTCCCGACCAATGAGTAGCAGGTCGGGCGCCAGTCGCTCGCGATCGATCAGCGCTGCGATTTGCTGCGCCGTCAGCCGTGCATCCCAGAGACAAGCCGGCACCAGCTCAAGGCAGCGCAACGAATGCGGACGAAATGCCGCCACCGTGCGCAATAGGTTTTCGCTGTTCGCACCGGCAAGCAGCAAGACATCAATCTGTGTCTCGGGGCGTTCGTCGCGCAACTTCAGGGCCACTTCCAGCGCTGCCTCATCGAACGGGCCGAGCACTCGACGAGCGCTGGCAGGCTCTTGGATTTGCCCATCGTCATCGAGACTCAAGGTATGCAAGGGGAAACGGATATCCGCCACCCCGGCCAGCAAAACCAGAATGTTCATGTCTGTCCCCCTGTCATTCGGTACCGGCGGTTGCGGCTGCGATACGACCGAAGACCGCCGCCTTGCCCAGCGCCGAACCGGTCATATAGGCAGCGCCATGAAAACCACCGATCATCTCGCCAGCCGCCAGCAACCCCTCAATGGGCTCGCCAAATACGTCCTGGACGCGCATCTGCGTATCCACCACCACACCGCAGTAGGTACCAAACACCGCAGCCGTGGAGGGATAGGCATAAAACGGCGCACGTTCGATCGGGCACAACTGGCCGTGCTGATGCACCAGATGACGGCGACCGAAAGCGGGCGCCTCACCCTTGCGTACCGCCTCGTTATAAGCCGAGACCTCTGCCAGCAATACGTCCTCAGGGACTTCGATCAAACGCGCCAGTTGCTCCAGGCTCTGCGCTTCGACGAACAGGCCCTCCTCAAGACGGCGAGTGAAATCAAGAATGCGCACCTGGTTATCACCGCTGTCCATGATGCTCTGGTCGAGAATCTGGTACGCCACGCCATAGGTCTGCTGCATCACCGCATCGCCAAGCAGCTTGTAGGACTGCGATTCATCGACGAAACGATGGCCATACTGGTTGACCGCAATAGCGCCCTTATAGACGACAAGGCAGGCATGGTGATTGTTATCGTCGGTCGGATGCTTGCCGAATGTGCCTTTGATATAGGCCAGATCGCGCACGTCAGCACCCAACGCCCAGGCCATGCGCAAGCCATCCCCTTCGTTGCCCTCGCCACCGATGAACACCGCGTTGTCGTACTGGGGTGCGAAACGATGGATCAACGCCCGATCCTGGACAAAGCCACCACTGGTCAGCAGCACGGCCCTACGCGCACTGAACGTGATGACCTCGCCAGCTTGCTCGGCCAGTGCGCCGGTCACCCGGCCCGCCTCTGATCGGAGCAGACGACGGGCTCGGGTCCCCATAAAAACATCAACCTTGCCGGTGGCTCTGGCAGTCTGCTCCAGCAAACGCACCATGTCTGCCGGATCGACATTGTGCACGCGCGGCACCGACTGCCCGGAGGCGGCTTCGATCACATCCGAGAACACCACGCCATGGGTGCGCAACCATTCGTAAGTAGCCAGTTGATTATCCGTATAGAGCCGGACGAGGTCCGCGTCGCACTCGCCTTTGCCCACCTCGATCAGGTCAGTGAACAACAGTTCGGATGAATCAGTGATGCCATGCTTGCGTTGCAAATCGGTACCGGCGAAGGCCAGGCAGCCACCACTCATCGCCGAGGAACCGCCGGTCTGTGCAGTCTTCTCCAGCAGCACAACGTGTTGGCCCGCCTCTGCAGCGCTGAGCGCGGCGCAAAAACCAGCCAGGCCGCCACCGATCACCAAGAGATCACATTCAATCGTGTTCATGGCTTAAATTCCTTGTTCCAGAAAGCGATCGAGGCCGTAAAAAGCGAAAATCTCTTCAACCCTTTTCCGCTCAGGACGTGCCGAGAAGTAGCCACGATTACAGGCTTGCATGCCGTTGGCGCGGCGCAAATCGACCATTGCCTCCGCCTGTTTGACCCAGGCGCCAAGAGAATCAAGTACCGGAATGCCATCCACCTCACTCACCCCATGGGTGGCAAGCAGGACATTGAGCGGTGCCTCGCCAGGGATGATCACCTCAGCACCATCTTCGATCAGGCGCCGGGCCGATATACGGAAGCGTTCAATCAGTGCCGTCGGATCGCTGAAAGCAGCCAGCACATCCGCGAAGCGAAAGCCGACATGCCGAACGCCAGCCAAACGCTGAGCCAGGCCGTGACGGGCTGCGTTCTCAGTGACCAACTCGACCAGCTCATCAATGAATACCAGCACGCCAAAACGGCGGCCCAGCATGCAGGCAGTGAGCATTGCCGACTCGCCATAACCCACCACCGGGATCTGCAACAAACTGCGAATGTCGCGCAGGGCCGGCTCGGGAAGCGTGCTGAGGGCATAGGCATCAAAACCCTGCGCCTCGGCATTCAGCCCGGCGACCACAAATTGAAGGCTATGCAGATACTGCAACGCAGCGTGCTTGATGTCGTCGCCAGGATAATTGCTGCGATAGGTTCCCGGCCGCATGCCATGCAGATGAATTTCGGTGTCGGCGCGTGCAACCTTGCGAAAATGCGCGCGTAGCGCCTCGTCATAAGGGCCCAGATCGCTCAACACAGTGAAGCTTTGATGCCAGATGCGAATAGTCATATCCATCCTCAAGAAGGGCCAGGCAGACGTCATCACTGTTGGGGCAGCACGCAAAAACTGTGGGCTGCATCACGAGACTTCGGCCGCTGGTTTGTCTGGTTCGAGAGGGATTATCTGCAGGACATCGTCGCAATGAGTAGGTCATGGGACCGAAGGGGCTTTTCAACAAAGCCGCAAGACGCGGCTGGACCCTTCCTGGAGCATTGCCTCCAACCTGGCCTCTTCAACATCATCAATGTAGTGGTCTAATGAAACCGGCCCCCCATTTAGGCGAGAATGCTCGCCAGATCGAGGTGTCTGATGACCAAGCAACGTCATTCCTTTTCCGCTGAATTAAAACGCGAGGCCGCAGGCCTCGTGCTCGATCAAGGCTATAACCACATCGAAGCCTACCGCTCGCTCGGGGTTGTCGAGTCCACGTTGCGTCGCTAGGTTAACCAGCTCCAGCAGGAGCGCAATGGCGTAATTCCACAGAGCAAGGCGTTGACCCCGAAAGGAGAACATTTTGGCCATCCCGGACCAACACGCGTCGTAGTCCGGTTGCAGCTGAAGGCATTGCAGCGCATGGCGCGAAGGATGCAACACACTACTGGTCTCGAACATGAAGGCATAGATGATTGATGCGTTAGTCCGCCATCAATACTCCACGTCGCACCTGATCGCGCTCGATCGACTCGAACAACGCCTTGAAGTTGCCCTCGCCGAAACCATCGTCGCCTTTACGCTGGATGAATTCGAAGAACACCGGCCCCATCAGGGTTTCCGAGAAGATCTGCAGCAACAGGCGCCTGCCACCGTCGTCCGAAGTTCCATCCAGCAGAATCCCACGCGCCTTAAGTTCGTCCTGTGGTTCGCCGTGGTTCGGCAAACGACCTTCGAGCATTTCATAGTAGGTTTCCGGTGGCGCGGTCATGAAGCGCATACCCAAGGCCTTCAACGCATCCCAGGTCTTGATCAGGTCGTCGCTGAAGAACGCCACATGCTGGATGCCTTCACCGTTGAACTGCATCAGGAACTCTTCGATCTGCCCGGCGCCTTTGGATGATTCTTCGTTCAACGGGATGCGGATCATGCCATCCGGCGCAGTCATGGCCTTGGAAGTCAGGCCGGTGTATTCGCCCTTGATATCGAAGTAACGGATCTCGCGAAAGTTGAACAGCTTCTCGTAGAAGTTAGCCCAATAGGCCATGCGTCCGCGATAGACGTTATGGGTTAGATGATCGATGAACTTCAGGCCCGCTCCGACAGGGTTACGATCCACACCTTCGATGAACACGAAGTCGATGTCGTAGATCGACGTGCCTTCGCCAAAACGATCGATGAGGTACAGCGGCGCGCCACCGATGCCCTTGATCGCCGGTAGGCGCAGCTCCATCGGCCCGGTGGCGATTTCAACGGGTTGCGCACCCAGCTCCAAGGCACGACTGTAGGCTTTTTGCGAATCCTTGGCCCGAAACGCCATGCCGCAAACCGAAGGACCGTGCTCAGCCGCGAAGTACGACGCTTCGCTGTGGGGTTCATTGTTGAGGATGATGTTGATCGCCCCCTGGCGGTACAACGACACATTCTTGGAACGGTGGTTGGCCACTTTTGTGAAACCCATGATCTGGAACACGGGTTCGAGGGCGCCTGGTGTGGGTGACGCAAACTCGATGAACTCGAAGCCCATCAGGCCCATTGGGTTTTCATAGAGGTCAGCCATGGTCAAGCTCCTGCAAACTGGAAAGTGTGGTGAAACAAAGCCCAATTGAACTGCGCAAAACGCAATCCGGGTGTCCGACTAGAAAGCGAGGGTGTAGCCAACAATGACCCGGTTTTCGTCCGCTGCATCCACGAAGTTCGAGCGCATCGTTGCGTTACGCCAGCGCAGCGAAATATTCTTGAAAGCACCGGACTGGATGACGTAGCTGAGGTCGGTCGTCCGTTCCCATTCCTCACCCTCCCCACCCGAAGCCCGCAAGGTCCTGGCCTTGACGCTGCTGATACGCGCCGGATCAACCTGATCACCCTTCACATAACGCACGTTGAAGGTCAGCCCGGGAAATCCAAGCGCAGCGAAATCGTAGTCATAGCGCATCATCCAGGCGCGTTCATTGGCCAACGCAAACGTGCTGACCTGCTGTTCGCTGAACAGGTAGGTGTCGGTGCCGCCCACATAGGCGTAAGCCGTATCGCCGCGGGCTTTCTGGTAGCCGCCACTGAACGAATGTCCCTTGATCGAATAACCGAAGTTGGTGCTTAACGTTCTGTTATCGACTTTACCCAATAACTCACGTCCTTCTTCACGGGCGGAAAAATATCGCCACTCGGTGAACACGTCTCCCGGCCCCATTCCAACTTTGTACTTGAACCCCGCGAAATCGCGCCGAAACAGGTCTTGCAACTGGCTAGTGTGCAGGCTCAACGTCAAGTTCTTCAGCGGTTGATAATCAACCCCCGCGTAGTACAACCGATCACTGGTGACCGTTGCGGAGTAAGCACCCTGTTGCGCCATGGCCGTCAGGTCTTCGAAATCGGTGGAGTCACGTAGCTTGGTTGAATCCACTTCCAGAGCGGTAAAGGTGAAGTTCTCCAGATCCTTGCTCACCAATTGGGCACCGTTGAACCATTGCGGGAACAGCCGACTGTAGTTGGAGGCCAGCAACGGCAGCTGAGGGCTGAGACCTCCCACACGGAGCTCTGTCTCCGAGAGTTTGGCTTTGAACGTGCCGACGGCCTTTGAATAGTCATCGACCGCACGTTTATCCGTACCACGAGGCAACAACCCGGTACCGGAGCGATCCGGACTGGAGTCGAGCTTGATCCCCAACATGCCAACGGCATCCAGACCAAAGCCCACCGGGCCCGGTGTAAAACCGGATTGCAACTTCAACATGAAGCCTTGTGCCCACTCGTCGCGCCGGGACTGTGTGGCTGAGTCACCGTGAAAATCACGATCAAAATAGAAGTTACGCAGCTCCAGACTGCCTTTTCCTTCGTCTAAAAAACCTGCCTGAGCCGCCGAATGAAAGGCGCAGCAAAGCGTCGCGAGCATCAACGATGCCCGTTGGGTGGTAAATGAAGTCATGTTTGTGCCTGTCTTATTGTTGTTATCAGGAGTGAAGGTCGATTCGAAATTCCGTCAGGACTTGGGATTCTTGACGTAGCGCATAACGACGAAGCAGGCGATCACAATCAATGGTGCGATGGATAGCATGCCCATATAGGTGGTGCCGGAAACATCGTTGATCTTGCCCACCATGACGGGCGCAATCATGCCGCTGAGCTGGCCAATGGAGTTGATCGCTGCAGTCCCCGTGGCAATTGCCAGCCCTGAAAAGGTCGATTGCGGAATCGTCCAAAAGATCGGGATGGCGATGAAGGTGCCCGCAGTGGCGAGGACCAGTGCCGCCATCATCGCCCAGGACGAATCAGAGAACAGGCAGGCCAACAGGTATCCGACGGCTGCCGCCATAAGGCACAGGACAAGATAGGTTTTGCGCTCGCCGGTACGGTCGGAGCGACGAGTGAGCAAGATCATGCCGATACACGCAACGATATACGGCAGAGACGAAAGCATCCCGACCCACAACAGGCTTTGAACACCAGAGGATTTGATCAGGTGCGGCATCCAGAAATTAAGGCCATAGGAAGCCGTCTTGATCACGAAGTAGATGAACGCCATGATCGCTACTTCCCGCGTCAGTAACACTCGCCACAGCGACCCAAGCACCGGCTTTTGGTTGGCTTTGTCATGTTCCAGATTGGCGGCGAGCAGATCTTTCTCTCCCCTTGTCAGCCACTTGGCCGACTCGATATCACGATCGAGTTTCCACAACACCAACGCACCCAGCACCACACACGGCAGCCCCGACATCAGGAACAGCCAGTGCCAGCCAGCAAGGCCGAACACGCCATCCATCGTGCCCAACAGGATTCCCGCAGCCGGCCCTCCGACCGCACCCGCCAGAGGCACTGCCAGGAACCAGAGGCCGTTCATCTTCGCCAAGTGCTTTTTGGGAAACCAGCACGCCAGATAGAACAGGATCGCCGGGCCGAAGCCGGCCTCCATGACGCCGATCAGAAAGCGCAAGAAGTAGAGGGTGTATTGGGTGTAGGCGAACATCATCGCCGCCGTGGCCAGGCCCCAGGAGACCATGATCCGGCAGATCCAGGCCGGCGCCCCGTAGCGTTTGAGGCCCAGGCTGCTGGGCACTTCGAACAGGACGTAGCCAATGAAGAACATGCTCGCGGCCAGACCATACGCCGCGTCGGACAAGCCCAACTCATGCTGCATCTGAGTCTTGGCGAAGCTGATGTTGATCCGGTCAAAATAGGAAAACAGAAAGCAGATAATGGCCAGCGGCATAATGCGCCAGGCCACGCGCCGATAGAGCAGCAGTTCGTTGATCGTTTCTTCGCTGCGCGCAAGCGCGATTTCGCCAGTCATGGCAACCATGATGTTTCTCCATTGTTGTAGTTATTGGAGAGAGGCAACGTCCTTCAGGACCTTGCTCAACGGGTTTAGCTGATTCGAATCAATTTGTCCCTGTAAATCTGACCCTTGGCGACATAGTCCCGGGCGTTACGCCGCATATCGACGATGGCTTCAGGCGTCAGCTCTCGCACGACCTTGGCAGGCGCACCCAGAATCAGCGAGTTGTCCGGGAACACCTTGCCTTCGGTGACAATCGCGCCAGCGCCGACCAGGCAGTTCTTGCCGATGACCGCACCATTGAGGACAACCGCCTGAATCCCGATCAGCGCGCCATCGCCGATGGTGCAGCCATGCAACATGGCCTGGTGGCCGATGGTGACGCCCTCGCCCACCGTCAACGCAAATCCGGGGTCGGCGTGCAACACCGCACCTTCCTGCACGTTGCTGTGCTGACCGATTCGGATCGGTTCGTTGTCTCCGCGCAGAACAGCCTGGGGCCAGACACTGACGCCCTGCTCCAGCGTGACATTGCCGATGACGGTGGCATCCTCCGCGACGAAGGTTTCGGCGTGGATGGCGGGGATAAGCGTGTCGTATTGATAGATAGCCATGGCAGCTCCTCCTCAGGCCTGAGCATCAGTTTTCAGAACACCGGCGGCACACAGTTCGGCAATGTGTTCGTCGCTGTAGCCCAGTTCGCGCATGACCTTGCGGGTATGCTCGCCGATGCGTGGAATCGATCGACGGGGTTGCAGACGCTCGCCATCCAGGGACAACGGCAGCAATGGCATGGCGGTGAACGATCCGTCTTCGAGTTCCAGATTCGCCAGCCCACCGCTTTGCAGCAGGTGAGGATCTTCGAACAACTCCTCCGGGCGACGAATCGGCGCGAATGGAATGCTGTGGGCTTCGAGCTGTATAGCCAGCGCCTGAGCATCCATAGTCGCGAAGACTTCAGCCAGGTGAGCCAGCAGCCGTGGGCGCTGGAGCACGCGTTCGTTGTTGGTGGCGAGGGTCTGGTCGTCGAGCAACGCGGTCTGACCCAGCAGGTGACACAAGGCGTTCCACTGACCTTCGCCGGTGGCGGCCACGAACATCTGCTCGCCCCCGGCGAACTCGAACACATCATAGATCGCCCAGGCGCTGATGCGGTTCGGCATCGGCGCGGCGGCCTGGCCGGTCACGGCGTACTGCTGCATGTGCTGGGCGGCGAGCAAGACGCAGTTTTCGTAGAGCGCGCTCTGCACCTCACGGCCGACGCCGGTGACGTTGCGGTCATTGAGCGCGGCAAGCACGCCGATGGCACCGAACATGCCGCCCATGATGTCATTCACGGAACTGCCGGCACGCAACGGCCTGCCGACAGGGCCGGTCATGTAGGCCAGGCCCGCCATCATCTGCACTACTTCATCCAGGGCCAGACGATTGTCATACGGGCCGTTGAGAAAACCTTTGTGCGAGGCATAGATGAGGCGCGGGTTGCGCTCACGAATCGCTGCGTAATCGAAGCCCAGCTCCTGCATGCGGCCGGGTTTGAAGTTCTCGATAAACACGTCAGCGGTGTCGATGAGCTCCAGCACTGCGTCTCGCCCTTGAGGGGTGTTGACGTCAATGGCGATGCACTGTTTGTTGCGGTTGAAGGTGCGAAAAAACCCGGCACCGGCACCCAGCAGACGGCGTGTACCGTCGCCGCGGGTCGGCTCGATCTTGATCACCTCGGCACCGAGGTCACCCAGGATCATCCCGCAGGTCGGCCCCATCACCATGTGAGAGATTTCGACGACACGAATGCCGTCCAATGGAAGTCTGGACATTAGCGTTTCCCTCGATCGGACCGGCTCAAGTGCGACTGGCGGCTGACGTGTAATTGAGTGGCAGTCCGGCGCGGGCAATGCAGCCGTAAAGGGCTTCGTCAGGCAAGGCGGCGCGCAGTACGTCCCGCGATTCGATCAGTGCAGCCAGATCGATTCCGGTGTCGTAGCCCATGCTTTGCAGCATGAACACCAGGTCTTCGGTCACGGTGTTGCCGGACGCACCCGGTGCGAACGGGCAACCACCCAGCCCGGCCAGGGACGCATCCAGTTCGGTGATGCCTTGCTGCACGGCCACCAGGCTGTTGGCCAGCGCCAGACCGCGGGTGTCATGAAAATGCGCGGCCCTGAGCTTGTCACCGGCAATGGCTCGAATCGCTTGCAAGGTGGTCGCCACCTTGCCGGGATTGGCGTAGCCGGTGGTGTCGCCGAGGGAAACCAGATCGCAACCGGCTTCCAGCACGTGGCCGGTCAATTCGCACAGGTCGCTCAACGGCACATCGCCCTGGCGGGTGCAGCCGAACGCAACGGACATCCCGGCGATTACTTGAACGTTGTGCAAACCCATTTCGGTCCGCAGTTGGCACATCCGCGCCAGTTCCTCGACCATTTCCAACGGCGTGCGACGCACATTGGCCAGGCTATGGGCCGCGCTGACGGAAACAGGCGCAATGATGCGGTGGGCGCCAGATTCAAGTGCATTGCGGCAACCACGCAGGTTCGGCGCCAGGACCGTGACGACCAGATCCGGGTAACTCAAGGCGTGGGCCACGACTTCTTTGGCATCGGCCATTTGCGGCAGCAGTTTGGCGGGCACGAAGGACGCGACTTCCATATGGCGTACGCCAGCCGCATAGGCGGCATCGATCCATAGGCATTTGGCGGCGGTAGGCATGATAGTTTGAAGGCTCTGCAAACCATCGCGCATGCCGACTTCGTTGATCGTTATTGTTGTCATGAAGTTCTCTCACAGGCTGAAGCACAGACTCAGACTAGAGGGACACTCACAGGCCGAAAAGACGTGATTTACGGCCTGATCCATCGTCAACCACGATGGATAGACGCCGTGGTCAGATGACGAATTGTCGTGGTGGTGCACGTAGCAGCAGGTGATCCAACAGCCGGCGTGCTGAAAGCGACAGTGCATCACGATCACGCACGCAAATCACAAACTCACCCAAGGCCCAATCGTCGGTCAAGGGAATGATGCGCAGGTCGAACAGTTGCGCGTATCGCGCCACCGCTTCCAGCGGGAACACCGCCAGTCCCAGACCGAACTGAACCAGGCGGAACGCGGCATCGAATGACGACACATAGGATCGGAAGCGCAGCTCCTTGCCGTGTTTTTCCGCGTCTTCGCGCATGAAGGTATTGAGTGTGGCGAAGGCGGACAGGCCCAGATGATCAAAGGCCAGCGTGTCTTCGAAGGCAATACTGGTGTGGTCGGCCAAGGGATGACTCGCGCTGACCACCACGGCCAGGTGGTCCTGGCGATACGGCAAAAACTCGAGATCGCCCACGGCCATCGACCGCCGGCAAATGCCCAGATCGGCATTCCCCTCGGCTACGCCGCGGACCACATCGGGGCTGAAACGCTCTTCGATGTCGGCCTGAATTCTGGGGTTGTCCAACATGAAATCCGACAGTTCCTCCGGCAGAAACTCCATGATCGACGACACGTTCGCCAATACCCGGACATGCCCGCGTGCCCCTTCGGCGTACTCGCTGAGTTCACTGTCGAGCCGTTCCATCGCTCGGGTCAGCGACCGGGCATGGCGCAGCAAGGCCTGCCCCGCTGGCGTCGGCTCAACCCCGCGCTTGCTGCGCTTGAGCAGCGGCGTACCGAAGCGCAACTCGATATCGGAAATCCGTTTACTGACCGCCGACGGTGCGATGAATGCCCGCTCGCTGGCCCGTGCGATGGTGCCTTCCTCACAGACCAGAATGAACAGGTGCAAGGAGAAATGATCCAGGTGCTGCATTACGCCCACCCCTCAAGTCGCAGCGTCGCTCGTACCAAACGCTGCTCCTCGTTTTCAATTTCCTTGAGGTTTTCACAGATGCTCTGGATGTGCGCGATGGCCGCCTTGCGCGCCTGTTCCGGCATGCGGCCGGTCACGGCGTTGTAGAGTCGAGCGTGTTGACGGTCGATCTGGCGCTTTTGCGGTTCGCGGTGGTAGAGGTTGTTGACCGAGGCAAAGACCGAGTTGAGCAGCAAATCCGTCAACGAACGCAAGGTCTGCACCAGCACCGGATTGTGCGAGGCCTCGCAGATCGCGAGATGAAACGCGTGATCGAGTCGGGCATGGGCGGACGCATCCAGCGAACGGCTATGGGCATCGAGCAATGCCTCATAGCTGCGGGTGATGAGGACGAAATCAGCGTCGGTGCCGCGCAAGGCCGCCAGGCGTGCGGATTCGCCCTCGAGCAGGCTGCGGACTTCGAACAGATCGTAGAGCGTGCGCGGCTGTGAGCTGAACAGGTGCATCAGCGACGACGCTGCACCATGCCCCGACAGGTCGGCCACGAACGAGCCCTTGCCTTGCTCCGTGTTGATAATCCCGCGAGCGCGCAACAGCTTCAGACCTTCGCGAAGTGCGGTGCGGGATACGCCGAGCTTTTCGGTCAGACGCCTTTCCGAAGGCAACAGCTGCCCGGTCTTGAGCACCCCGTCGACGATCAGGCGCTCGATGCGCTCAGAGACCACGTCGGCGACTTGTGGGTTACGGCCCGTTTCTGCGCTGCCCATCGAATCTCCAACTGGTATGACCAGCCTCATCGCCAGAATCACACCTGTTCAAATACAACAATAAACCGCTGTTTTTAATATTCTTTTTTTAACAAACAAAAAAACAACGAGTAAAAAACTGGTTCGACCAGCCAAACAACGCATAGACAGTAAAACGCCTCAGGCCAATGATGCAAGTCCGCCGCATCCGGAAACAGACCTCTAATAAAAACAACTGAGCGTCGTCCACCGACTATGAATATTCTCTACGATGAACGCGTCGACGGCGCTCTGCCTGACGTTGATAAGAGCGCCCTGCTCCAGGCCCTGCAAGAACGATTGCCCGATCTGGATATCCTGCACCGCGAGGAAGAACTCAAGCCTTATGAGTGCGACGGCCTGTCCGCCTACCGCACCACGCCGATGCTGGTGGCGCTGCCGCGAAACATCGAGCAGGTACAAGGCCTGCTCAGACTCTGCCATGAACGCCAGGTGCCGGTGGTCGCACGCGGTGCCGGTACCGGGCTTTCCGGCGGTGCGTTGCCGTTGGAAAAAGGCGTGTTGCTGGTGATGGCGCGCTTCAACAACATTCTGCATATCGACCCCGCCGCCCGTACCGCACGGGTCCAGCCGGGGGTTCGTAATCTGGCGATATCCCAGGCCGCCGCGCCGTTTGGCTTGTACTACGCGCCGGACCCCTCTTCCCAGATCGCCTGTTCCATCGGCGGCAATGTGGCGGAAAACGCCGGTGGCGTGCACTGCCTGAAGTACGGTCTGACCGTGCACAACCTGCTCAAGGTCGACATCCTGACCGTCGACGGCGAACACCTGACATTGGGTTCGCAGGCACTCGACTCATCCGGTGTGCTGCACGCTATCGCGGCGTTATCGGCCGAGTACGACCTGCGGGTGGCCAATGTTTTCCACGCCGGCGACGGCAACATGCATCCGCTGATTCTGTTCGATGCCAATCAACCGGGTGAACTCGATCGCGCCGAAGCCCTGGGCGGCAAGATCCTCGAATTGTGCGTGAAAGTCGGCGGCAGCATTACCGGTGAACACGGTGTGGGCCGCGAGAAAATCAATCAGATGTGCGCGCAGTTCAACAGCGATGAGCTGACCGTGTTCCATGCCGTCAAAGCCGCGTTCGATCCGAGCGGCCTGCTCAACCCCGGCAAGAACATTCCGACGCTGCACCGCTGCGCCGAGTTTGGCGCCATGCACGTACATTTGGGTCAGATGCCCTTCCCTGAACTGGAGCGTTACTGATGCGCAGCGAACACGATTTCGACGACAGTGGCTCGCTGCTGGAGCAGGTCAACCAGGCGCTGCAAAACGCCACGCCGTTGCGCATTCAAGGCGCCAACAGCAAGGCGTTTCTTGGGCGCATCGTAGCGGGTGAAGTGCTCGACACCCGCTCCCACCGGGGCATCGTCAGCTACGATCCGACGGAACTGGTGATCACCGCCCGCTGCGGCACCCCGTTGGCAGAACTGGCTGAAGTGTTGGATGCAGCGCAGCAGATGTTGCCCTGCGAACCGCCCTCCTTCGGCGACGGCGCCACGGTCGGCGGCATGATCGCCAGCGGACTGTCGGGACCGCGACGCCCTTGGTCGGGATCCGTCAGGGACTTCGTCCTCGGGACACGGGTCATCACCGGACAGGGCAAGCATTTGCGCTTCGGAGGCGAGGTCATGAAGAACGTCGCCGGCTACGATCTGTCGCGCTTGATGGCCGGCAGTTACGGCTCGCTTGGCGTGGTGACCGAAGTGTCCCTCAAGGTCCTGCCAAAACCGCGGCAAGCCTTAAGTATCAGCCTGGAGATGGACAGCGATCGTGCCTTGCTACGCCTGGCGGAATGGGGGCAGCAACCGCTGCCGATCAGGGCCGCGTGTCACGATGGCCAGCGCCTGCACCTGCGGCTCGAGGGTGGCGAAGGCTCGGTGGCGGCGGCCCATGACCGTTTGGGCGGCGAGTTGCTGGACTCTTCGTACTGGCAAGACCTGAACGAGCATAAATTGAGTTTCTTCGATGAGGATCAACCTCTTTGGCGCCTATCCTTGCCGAACAACACTCCGAGGCTGGCCCTGCCCGGCCGTCAACTCATCGATTGGGGCGGCGCCCAGCGCTGGCTCAAATCCGACGCCGAAGCGACCTTCATTCGCTCGGTCGTGGAAGAGGTCGGCGGGCATGTGACCTGCTACAGCCACGGCCTGATCGACAGCCCGTTCCAACCGCTATGCGCTACCAACGGTGAGAGTTACTAGCCACTCTCTGCGCTACCTGTGCGCTCGCTCCCAGCGCCCGAAGCTCTCGATAGATCGTAGGGCCACGCTTCCACTGCCTGAGCTGGATCGCTCTCAATCGATGTCGTATCCATTCGTCCAGCTTGCGCCAGACTGCCGGTGTTTGCGACAACGTGAAGTAAGCTTTCCAGCCCAAGAGATAGGGTCGTAGATTATCTGCGACCTGTTGCAAGCTACGACCGCAGGATCGGCGGGTAAGCCAACAGATGCGTTGCTTGAATTGCTTCTGCGCCTTGTAAGAGACCGTTATACCTGGCCGTGGTGCTGGACTTGTTCTCGCGCAAGATAGTGGGCTGGTCCATGGCCCCGAACATGCCGGCTGAACTGGCGCGCAATGACATGCAGCAAAGCATGAGCCGCAAAGGTAACTGCTGGGACACTCAGTGATGGAGCGTTTCTTCCTGAGCTTGAAAATGGAGCGGGTATGGCGGCGCGATTACGCCAACCACGCCGAAGCGATCCGTGACATTACGGAATACCTCGTTGGGTTTTACAACAACGAGCGACTGCACTCGAAACTGGGATATCTGCCACCGACCGTTTACGAACGGGCGATGGCGTCGAAATCACCTACACTTGTCTGATTAAGCTCTGCCGATGACCACCCATCAGCTAGATCCTGCGCCCGCAGCAGGCTACTAGACTTCACAAGGGGGATGAAATCAACGCACCTCAATTCAGGAGATCTGTGATGAACAGAACATCTTGGCTGGCGTTGGTAGTGGCGGCAGGGGCGATTTCAGGTTGCGCGAGCAGAACCGAGATTGTCGATGTTCCCCTCGATGCTACCCCGCAAAACGCAGAGCATATCGCTCGAGCCACCCTCAGCCCGGTGGGCAACCAAACCAGCATCTGGCTCACCGTCGGTGGTATCCCCCACGACCTGGCCGTACCTAGCCGCCTCGACACCGCTATCTACGCTGGCTCGTGCCAGCAGTTGGGCGCACAACCTGCGTACAAGACCCGTCAGGCCAACAGCGTCGACTATCCATCGCTGGCCCCGCGAACCCGGCATTGGGCCCTGGCACCAGTGGCGCTGAGCGAACTGACCAAGGGTGACTATGCCTTGCTCGTTCGCACCAGCCCGGCAGACGGCAGCCGACCTCTTTTCTGCGGCAACATCAGCGCTGGCTAGGGGCGCATCAAGCAAGCTGTTCGGTACCGTGGCCTGCGCAACTTCCGCCAGGCCACGGTGACGCCTCCATCAGTACTGCCGCCGATACCGGACCAGCCCCTGCCCGCGGCTCGCTTGCGCTCTTACTAACGGTGACGCTTTCACGCCGCTCGGCCATCTTGGCCTCATCCGTGAAACCTCTGCCAGCACCGGATGGATCCTGAAGCCAAGTCATCAATATCCCGTCTTCCACCGTCGAATACCGCCGGGTCAGTGATTGCCCTGCCGGACACCGATACTCGTTCGACGCGTCCATTGGAGTCAGCCTGCCGATCTATCGAACAACGACGAGTTCCGAGCCCCGAGACAGATAGGCGTGGTAGCGAAAGTTATCAACCTCAAGGGCCGGTATTTTTTAGTGAGTCGCTGGCGGCGCTGATGGCTGTCGAAGCTCGAATCACCCACCACATCGCCAGCCTTTAAACCACAGAGGGCCTGCCTCCCTCTCTGGAAGCGGGCCCCGTGCGCAAGCTGGAGTTGGCGAGGATCTATAGCCCGCGAGCGTAGAAGTGAGGGTTGTCCAGACCGGGCTTGCCATAACGCAATGCATCGCCGGCCAGGGTGCAGACCTGTCCGCCGGCGGCGACCAGCACCGCATGCCCCGCGGCGATGTCCCACTCCATGGTGCGCCCCAGACGCGGATAAAGGTCTGCCTCGCCGGCAGCCACCAGGCAAATCTTCAGCGATGAGCCGGCACTTTTCAGTGAGCGCACCTTGCGCCCGTCGAGGAATGTATCCAGCGCCTCGGCATCGCCATGGGAGCGACTGGCAACCACGTCCAGGCCCTCCTCCGTCACCGCCCGGCAGTGGATGGCCTGACGCTGTTCGGCCTGTTCGATAAAGGCTCCGCAACCACGGGCACCGGCGAACAGACGCTCCAGCGCGGGTGCCAGAACCACCCCCAGCACCGGTTCGCCATTGTCGATCAGGGCGATATTGACGGTGAACTCGCCGTTGCGATTGATGAACTCCTTGGTGCCGTCGAGCGGGTCCACCAGCCAAAAACGCTGGCCCACCTCGGGCACCTGACCGGCAGCGGCGGCCTCTTCCGAAATAACCGGAATCTCCGGTGTGCGCGCTGCCAAGGCTTGCAGAATCAAGGTCTCGGCGCGCTCGTCAGCCTCAGTCACCGGAGAGGTATCAACCTTCCCGCGCACCTCGAAATCCGAGCGGTACACCTCCAGCACCAGTTCGCCCGCTGCGCGAGCAATACCGATGACGTCTTCGAGCAGAACAGCCATTGACTCGTTCATGGGATTTCTCCTGTTTTTGTTCTTCGTATGGTCCATTCGGCCTATGCGCCGTTTTTCGGATAAGGGAACAGTACAGACATCCACATCACCGCCAATCAGCAATTGGATGTTTAACAGGAGTTCCTGTGCCACACGGCAATCAGTTATCCGTTCCTCAGATCAACAGCCTGCGCCTGCGTGCCGTGCAGTTGCGCATTGCCGGCAGTACGCTCAAGGCCATCAGCCAGGACACTGGACTCTCTTCGCCGACCATCATCGCCGCTTACAAGGCCTGGCAAGCCGGCGGCTGGAATGCCGTGCCTGTGCGCGACCGCGGGCGCAAGCACGGTGAAGGCCGCAGCCTCTCGGCAGAGCAGGAGAGGAACATTTACCAACTGCTGGTCAGCACACTGCCGGAACGGCACCAGCTGCCGTTCCTGCTCTGGCAGCTGGAGGCCATGCAGGCACTGGTCAAGCGCCTGCACGCTATCGACTTGCCAGAACGCACCGCCGCCCATTATTTGCAACGCTGGCAGCTCAATGCCGAGCGTCCGGCCAAGCGCGTCGCCAATGCTTCGCTGGCGGTACAGCGCTGGTACCGCAGCACCTACCAGCACATTCTCGAGCAGGCTCGCACGCAGAACGGTGAGATCCACTGGATCGACGACTACGGCGCGCGCAACGACCAGGGCAAGCTCAGTTACGGCGTGCTGCGCGCAGTCAGCAACCGCGGCAAGGTGCTCTGGATGCCTTACGAAGACAGGTTGCGCGCGCCCCACCTGGAAGTATTCTTCGACCGCCTGCATCTCTGCACCGAACGCAAGGTGTTCGCCCTGCTCTCGGGCATGCATTGGCAACGCGCCGCCACCTTCATCACCTGGGCCGGCGAGCGCGCCGATCGGCTGCACCTGTTTCACCTGCCCGAAGCCAGCGAAATGCTCAGCGGTGCCCGCGAACTGGCGACCCACATCAGTCAGCAAGCCGCGCGCGTCAGCAATGACGATGTGCTCGACCACGCGGCAGCTGTCGCCGCCACCCTGCCCCGCAACCCCATGCTGCAGATGTTGCGCCTGATGTTAAAACATCAAGTCGCGCATAAGTCCGAACCGCGGCAGTTGTACGTTGATAAGCGACAACAACAAAAAGCGAAGGAAAAATCTATGACGCTTACCCACTTACAACGACTGGAAGCCGAAAGCATCCAGGCAATGCGCGAGGTTGTCGCCGAATCCGACAACCCGGTCATGCTCTACTCCGTCGGCAAGGACAGCGCGGTCATGCTGCACCTGGCGATGAAGGCCTTCTACCCGGCCAAGCCGCCCTTCCCCTTACTGCATGTCGACACCACCTGGAAGTTCCAGGAGATGTATCGCTTCCGCGATCAGATGGTGGCCAAACTGAACGTGGACCTGCTGACCCACACCAACCCCGAAGGCATTGAAATGGGCATCAGCCCGTTCAAGCACGGATCGCAAATCCACACCGACATCATGAAGACCGAAGGTCTGAAGCAGGCGCTGGATCACTACGGCTTCGACGCAGCCTTCGGCGGCGCACGCCGCGACGAGGAGAAATCGCGGGCCAAGGAACGGATTTTCTCCTTCCGCTCCGACCAGCACCGCTGGGACCCGAAGAACCAGCGCCCGGAGCTCTGGCACCTGTACAACACGCGTAAACACAAAGGTGAGTCGATCCGCGTCTTCCCCCTATCAAACTGGACCGAGCTGGACATCTGGCAGTACATCCACCTGGAAAACATCCCGATCGTACCGCTGTACTTCGCCGCGCCCCGCCCGGTTGTCGAGCGCGACGGGATGCTGATCATGGTCGATGACGAACGCATGCCGCTCAACCCTGGTGAAGTGCCGATGATTCGCAACGTGCGCTTCCGTACCCTGGGTTGCTACCCGCTCACCGGTGCCGTCGAGTCCGATGCCGATACCCTGCCCAAGATCATTCAGGAAATGCTGCTGACCCGCACATCCGAGCGTCAGGGGCGAATGATCGACCACGACTCGTCCGCTTCGATGGAGAAGAAAAAACAAGAGGGGTATTTCTAATGGCACACGTATCTGACCTGATTGCCGAGGATATCGAGCAATACCTCAAGGCCCACGAGCACAAGAGCCTGCTGCGTTTTATTACCTGCGGCAGTGTGGACGATGGCAAGAGCACCCTGATCGGGCGCCTGCTCTACGATTCGAAAATGCTCTTCGAAGACCAGATGGAAGCGCTGGAGGCTGACTCGAAAAAAGACGGCACCCAGGGTGGCGAACTGGACTTCGCCCTGTTGGTGGATGGCCTGGCCGCCGAGCGCGAACAAGGCATCACCATCGACGTGGCCTACCGTTTTTTCTCCACTGACCGGCGCAAGTTCATCGTTGCCGACACCCCCGGCCATGAGCAGTACACCCGCAACATGGTGACCGGTGCCTCCACGGCCGATGTGGCCGTGGTGATGATCGATGCCCGACGCGGCGTGCTGACTCAGTCCAAACGCCACAGCTATCTGGCGTCGCTGATCGGCATTCGCAAGGTGGTACTGGCCGTCAACAAGATGGACCTGATGGACTACTCGGAGAAAGTTTTCAACGCCATCGTTGATGACTACCGCGCCTTCGCCAAGCAGATCAATCTGCAAGATTTCACCGCTATCCCGATGTCCGCGCTACGGGGTGAGAACATCACCGAACAGAGCGAGCACATGCCTTGGTACCGCGGTACCACGCTGATGGGTTACCTGGAAACCGTCGAGATCGACGAGGCGCACCAGCAGAAACTGTCATTCCGCATGCCGGTGCAGTGGGTCAACCGCCCCAACCTGGATTTCCGTGGCTTCACCGGCACCATCGCCAGCGGCGTGATTCATCCCGGTGACCGCATACGTGTGTTGCCAGGCGGACAAGAGAGCCGTATCTCCCGCATCGTCACCCTCGATGGTGACTTGCAACAAGCCGTGGCCGGACAGTCCATCACCCTGACCCTGACCGACGAAGTCGATTGCAGTCGCGGCGATGTGCTGTCCACCGCAGAAGACCCGACCAGCGTGGCCGACCAGTTCCAGGTCAGCCTTATCTGGATGCACGAGCAGGCCATGCTCGCCGGTCGCCCCTACCTGATGAAGATCGGTGGCAAAACCCTGTCAGTGACCTTGTCGGTGCCCAAGTACAAGGTCAACGTCAACACCATGGAGCACTTGGCGGCCAAAGAGCTGGCGCTGAACGAGATCGGCGTGTGTAACCTCTTTACCAGCCAGCCGATCGCCTTCGATGCCTACAAGGACAACCGTGAAACCGGCAGTTTCATCCTCATCGACCGTCTGACCAACTCCACCGTCGGCGCGGGCCTGATTGAGTTCTCCCTGCGCCGTTCGCAGAACATCCACATGCAGCACGTGGATGTGAACAAGGAAGCGCGCGCCGAACAGATGGGCCAGAAGCCCGTGCTGCTGTGGTTCACCGGTTTGTCGGGTGCGGGCAAGTCGGCCATCGCCAACCTGCTCGAGACCCGACTGTATGCCCGCGGCCGGCACACCTACTTGCTCGACGGCGACAACGTGCGCCACGGCCTGAACCGCGACCTGGGCTTCACCGATGCCGACCGTGTGGAGAACATCCGCCGGGTGGCCGAGGTGTCCAAGTTGTTCGTGGACGCCGGGATGATTGTGTTGACGGCCTTCATCTCGCCGTTCCGTTCCGAGCGCGAGATGGCGCGCGGGCTGCTGCAGGAAGGCGAGTTCATCGAGATCTTCGTCGACACGCCGCTGGCCGTGGCCGAGGAGCGTGATCCCAAGGGCCTGTACAAGAAAGTCCGCCGTGGCGAACTGAAGAACTTCACAGGCATCGACTCGCCCTACGAGGTGCCGAACAAGCCGGACATCCATATCGAGACCAGCAAACTGACGCCGGAGAGCGCAGTGGATCGCATCATCGCGGTGCTGACCGAGCGCGGCATCATCGGTAAGGAGTAGCACCATCGCCCGGTTCGCCGGGCGTTTAAGGGTCGCCTCGAGTAGTCCGAAAGGATGACGCGAGGCGAATAAAACAGTGGTCCTGTTGTGGGCCGATGAATTCGGTTCGGGCGCCTCTGCGGGGGCGTTTACGATCCGGGTTCGACTAATCAAGAGCGTCTAACAATGACAATCAGCTCGATTGACGAACAACAACTGTTGAGTGGCCAGACCTGGTCCACGTTTTGCGATCACCTCAAGCGCTGCGGCGAGCAGATTCTGCGTCCCGAAGCGCCAGCCGATGCAGCCACCCGCGCCGAAGGTTTTCGCTACCTCACGCGCCTGCTGCGCATCGGCCTGGAGATGCACATCGAGTTTGCCGACCCGGCCTTTCCCAGCTTCTTCAAGACCTCCCACGAAACCGCGAAGATCGGTGCCGACAACCCGGACAACCTCTACGAGTACTCGCGCCTGGACGGCACGCTGGAATACCGCATCAAAGGCCAGCGCGGCAGTGTCGCTTACCTGAGCTTCGGGACCCAGAAAGGCGGTTATGAAACCGACGGCACCCTGATCCAGACCGGTTTCATCGATGCCAGCCAGTTACAGGTCGATGCCCAGGGCAATTTTGAAATCATCCTCAGCCGCGAGTCGCAACCGGGCAACTGGCTGAAAATGGAAGACGCCACCAACGCCCTGATCGTGCGCCAGACGTTTCTTGACCGTCGGATAGAAGTACCGGCCAAGCTGAGCATTGAGCGCATCGGTACCAATAGCAAGCCGAAGGCCCTTGATCCGGCGACCTTCCAGCAAGGCCTGGCGCGGGTGTCCAGCTTCGTGGAGAACACCGCCAGGCTGTTCGCCGACTGGAGCGAAAGTTACCTGCCCCACAGCAATCAGCTGCCACCGGCCAACCAGGCACTCTGCCAGTCAGTGGGCGGCGACCCGAACATTTTCTACTACCACTCGCACTGGGCGCTGGCTGAAGACGAAGCCTTGGTCATCCACATCGACAAAGTGCCGGAGTGCGACTTCTGGAACTTGCAGATCAACAACTACTGGATGGAGTCGCTGGACTACCGCTACCACCAGATCTGCTTCAACAAACACCAGGCCCAATACGACGATAACGGTGGCGTGACCCTGGTCCTCAGCGAGCTGGATCCCGGGGTGAGTAACTGGCTGCAAACCGCCGGCGTACGCCAGGGCACGATGTGCCTGCGCTGGGTCGGTGCCCAGGAACAATGTCACCCCACCACCCGGGTTGTAAACGTGTCTGCAGTCGCGGAGGCCCAATGAACGCGCATACCCTGATTGAAGAGTTGACCGTCGAAAGCCTGTTGGCCAGCGCCATCGCGCGCACCAACGGCCTGAGCAATTTTGGCGATGACAACTATCGCGAGTCTCTGGAGGCACTGCTGGTTGCCTTGGCCGCCGAAGCCGAGTTGTCGCAGACCGGCCAGTACTTGCTGCAGGAAAGGCTGGTGGGACAACTGGTCAATCGCCTGGTGATCGAGGACTACCTTGTCCGCTATCCGCAAATCACCCAGATACAGATCGACGATCCGCTGGTCATCGTAGGCCTGCCACGCACTGGCACCACCATGCTGCAACGCACGCTGGCGGTTGACCCGCGCTTCTACTCGGCCGCCTGGTGGGAGACCCGCTTTCCGGCACCGCTGGAAGACGAAACCCTGGCCGTGCCGGGCAAGCGCATCGCCCAGGCCAAGGCCGAGGTCGAGCTGATGGCCCAGGTCATCCCGCAGATCCTCGCCATCCACCCATTGGATGCCATGCTCTGCGACGAAGAGTTCATGCTCATGGAACACTCGTTCATGTGCGCCATGGACGCCTACGTCAACGTGCCCAGCTATACCCGCTGGCTGGATCAGCAAGATCAACGGCCGGTCTACACCCAGTTGAAAAAAATGCTGCAGTTCCTGCAATGGCAGAAAAGCCAGCGGGGTGAGCCTGCGGGCCAGCGCTGGTTGCTGAAAGCCCCCCAACACCTGCACACCCTGCACCTGTTGCTGGATGTTTTCCCCAAGGCGCAGGTCATTCTGACCCACCGCGAACCCGCCCAGACTATCCCCTCCATGGCCAGCATGGCCCACACCCTTTGGCAGATGTACAGCGACAACCCGGATCCGAAAGCCGTCGGCGAGCAGTGGAACAGCCGCATGGCACGTGGCATCCGTCACACCATGCACGTGCGCGAACAGCACGCTGCCGAGCGCTTTCTCGACATCAACTTCGCCGACACCGTGACCCAGCCGATGGAAGTGCTGGAAAGGGTTTACGCCTTTGCCAATCTGCCGTTTACCGACAAGGCCCGCGCCGACGCGCAGGGATGGCTGTCGCAAAACAGCCGGGAAAAACGTGCCAGCCACGACTACAGCCTGGAGCGCTTCGGTTTGAACGAAGCGCAGATGACTCAGGACTACAAGGAATATCGCGCCCGTCATCTGAGCGCCAACCACTAAACGCAGGCCGGAGGATTCATGGAAAAACTCATGTTGACCTTGTGGAAGCCGCCACAGCACAGCGCCGAGCAATGGCGCCAGACGCTGCTCGGCCTGCACGACGACTTGGCGACCGTCGGCGCACGCACCCTGCGTGTCATGGTGGTCGATGAGGCGGTGGCCGCCGCGTCCACACAGCGCATCACCAACAGCGCCGTCCCGCTGGACGGGTTGCTCTCGCTGTGGCTGGACAGTGCCTCGCAATGGCCTTCCATCAAGGATCTCCTGACACCGTTGACCAGCCGCCTGGAGGCTTATCTGGTTCTGGAATCCGAGCCCTACCCCGAGGAGCGCCGGGCGCGCGTAGCCCAATACCGGGTGCCGGTTGGCGAGCGCACACCCGGCATGAATCAGGTGGCGCTGCTGCACAAGCCACATCGGATGAGCTACGAGCAGTGGTACGACACCTGGCGCAACGGGCACGGGCCTAATGCCTATCCGCTGCAATCGATCTTCGGCTACCGGCAGAACACCGTGGTACGTGCGCTCACCTACGGTGCGCCGGTGCTGCACGCGATCGTCGAAGAAAACTTCCCGCCCGAGGCCATCGGCAATCCGCAAGGATTCTTCGCTGCCCTGGGCGACCCGGACAAATGCGCGCAGCGCCAGCAGGCCATGTACGAATCGACCAGCAAATTCATCGACTTCGAGAAGATCGACTGCATCCAAACCAGCGAGTACCAACTCAGTGCCTGAGCAGCCCATAAGGAGGTTTCCCATGTTGGATCTAGAAGCAATCGAGCTGATCAAACAGCTCAAGGCGCGCTATTTCCGCGCCATCGACACCTGCAACATCGAGATGCTGCAGGGCATGCTCACCGAAGACGTCGCCCTGTCGTTCAAGAGCCCTGCCTACGAGTTTCACGTCAATGGCCTGGGCGATGCGCTGGACTTCTACCGCACCTCGTTCACCAAAACCCGCCTGGCCACCCACAACGGTCACACCCCGGAAATCGAAGTCGATGGCGACCAGGCCACGGCCCTCTGGTACCTGAGCTACGTGTTCATCAACCTCGAGGACAACACCCACATGCACGGCAGCGCGATCTACCAGGATCGCTACATCAAGCGCGACGAGCGCTGGATGATCGCCGAGACGGGCTACGAAACCCTGCTCGAGACTATCCAGCCTTTGAGCGAACAGCTGCAGATCACCTCCAGACCCATCAACTGAATGCACAACAGGAGACAGTCATGGCTAGAGCAGAAAACATAGTGACCTCCCACTCGGTGGAAATTAATGCCCCCGCCCGGGTGGTCTGGGAAGTGCTCATCGATCTGGACAATTACCACTTGTGGAACAGGTTCTGTCCGAACATTCAGTGCGGTCTGCAGATCGGTGACGAGGTGCATATGCAGGTACTGAACCCTGCTACCGGCGAAACCGTCCCGGTCTTCGAATACCTCGTGGCCTGCGACCCCGAGCAACTATTGTCCTGGGAGCAGCGTCCTGTCCCGGAAAACATGGACGCCGCCCGCCGCGATCAGTACATCAAGGCCATCGATGCCAACCGCTGCAGCTATTTCACCACTGATATTTTCCTGGGTCTGAACCAGGACACGATCATGCTTGAACACGGTGCCTGGGTAAAAATCGCCTTCGACCAGGTGGCCCTGGATCTGAAACGACGTGCCGAAGAACTGCACGCCAGTCGCACCTGAACTTCCCCTTCCCTACCAAAACAATAAGAAGGTAATTGCCATGTTGCTGAAAGATAAAGTCGTCATCATTTCCGGTATCGGCCCTGGCCTGGGCATCAAGCTGGCCGTGCGTGCCGCGGAGTATCAGGCGAAGGCCGTGGTGTTGGCCACTCGCACCCCCGCCAAACTGGACCAGGCTGAAAAGGCCATCCGCGATGCCGGCTACAGCACTCCTGTCCTGAAAGTCCCCACCGACATCGCCCAGGCCGAACAGTGCCAGACGCTCGCCGACCTGACGATCGAGCACTTCGGCCAGATCGACGTATTGATCAACTCTGCCTACGCCCATGGCGCCTGGGGCAGTTCCTCCGAGTCGTCAATGGACGACTGGCGCAAGGCGATGGACGTCAACCTGTTTGGCACCATGCACATGACCCAGGCCGTGCTGCCGCAGATGAAGAAACAGAAGTCGGGCAGCATCGTCATGATCAACACCATGGCCACCCGCACCCCCAACCAACTGGAATCCGGCTATGCCGTCTCCAAGGGCGCATTGAAAACCGCCGTGCAGTACCTGGCCCAGGATCTCGGCCCGTATGGCATCCGCGTCAACTCCACCTTTATGGGCTGGATGTGGGGCGCGCCGGTGATCGGCTACTTCGAAAGCGAAGCCAAGCGCCTGGGCGTCCCGATGGAGTCGCTGGTCGACCAGGTCGCCCAGCAGATTGCGTTGCGCAAAATCCCCGAAGACAACGACTGCGCCATGGCCGCCCTGTACCTGGCCAGCGACTACGCCAAGGTGATTACCGGCGCGCAACTGGACGTCAACGGCGGGCACTTTCTGCCCTGCTAAACACTTCAAGGCGACAGGGATGTCGCCGCTTTCCGACGCTCACACGATGCCAGTCTGGCCATCGCCCTCCCCCTGGAGATTTCTATCATGCTGGATCTCGTTGCCATCGAGCAGATCAAACAGCTCAAGGCCCGCTATTTTCGTGGTATCGATACCTGCAACCTCGAACTACTGCGCAGCATCCTCGCACCCGAAGTGAAGATCAGCTTCGACAGCCCGACCTACCAGTTCGAACTCAACGGAGTGGAGCAGGCCATCGAGTTCTACCGCAGCAACTTCACCAACCGCCGTTTCGGTATGCACAACGGCCACACGCCGGAAATTGCGGTCAACGGAGATGAAGCCACTGGCCTCTGGTACCTCAACGACCTGTTCATCAACCTCGATGAGCAGACCCTGCTGAACGGCAGCGCCATCTACGAGGATCACTACGTCAAGCAGCAGGGCGAGTGGCGCATCCTCCAGACCGGTTACAAGCGGCTGCTGGAGATGATCGGCCCGCTGGATGCCCAGTGGAGGATCACCTCTCAGCCGATCAACTGAGGGGGCATTTTCGGTCCTGCCAAACAGTTCAAGGCGACAGAGATGTCGCCTTTTTTTTGCCTGTTCGGCGGCCTGATAGTGACCGGGGTTGTGGTGTAAGCCAGAATGCCTGTGGCTAAAAATAAGAAGGCGCGCAATGCGCACCCACCAAAAAACCATCGCACACCCGCTCACGTCCAACGGCCGAACACTTCACACCACAAGGCCTCTTCGGCCTTGTGGTGTGAAGTGTTCGATACGCTCCGACCCTAGCGAAAATTCAGCCAGTTCGGAACACTCTGGCTGATGGCGACACAGCCTGCGTATTGTTTGCAGGCCTTGACGCTGGGCGATTGCGCTGGCGGCGAGACCTGCACGGCCAATACCAGGAGGAACAGGATTAACAAGGGAACGTAATAGGCAAGAAGACTTTTTATTTTCATTGTCAGTGTTCTCGTGATCGTTAAGTCGGACCTACGTTATTGCAATAAAACCAAGGGTAGCTTGCCCCTTCTGGACTGCCCCCCACGATTGACAAACGATTGCTGACGGCTTGTCTCTCGAAGGAGGTCGTTACTCTTTAGCGCTCGTCGACCGTGATGAATTCACGACGTTCAGCCATGCTCGCGGGCACTTTATCCTCATCGGTAAAGAACTGTTGGTACCACTCGCGCAGCTGGTAGACCGGGCCGTCGTTTTCCGCCAGCACCGGGTTGTCGATACGGATTTTATGCTTCCAGATATCCACGTCCTGATAGAACGAGGTGCGATTACCCATGATGTACGCTTTGGCCACTTCAATGTTCTGCTCTTCGCTCCAGCCGGGCACACGCTTGACCATGCAGCCGAAACGCAGGTCGAAGCTGTTGGCAGTCACAGGCACATGGCTGTTGAGCAAAATGGCGTGTATCCGCACATCGCCGAACATCGAGCTGATGTGAGTGAAGTGCGTCGCCGGGCCGTAGTAGGCTGACGGTGCGATCAGATCGCCGCCCAGGCGCTCGGAATCGCCGTGGAAGATCTGGTGGCCGATGTGCCCTTCGAAGATATTGGCGAAGTACTTGGTCGGCGTGCCATGCACTGGACCGAAGTGCATGGCGTCCACCAGGTTATCGACCAACTCCCGTGGGTTGGTTTCGATCAGCATGGTGTCGATGTTCCAATCGTGAATCCAGTCCGGGTCGTCCATCTCGGCCAGGTGCGGAATGATCACGCCCTCTTTCGGCGGACGGCCTTCAGGGTTGTTCCAGACGAACAGCAGGTTGTTTTCCTCACAGGTCAACCAGCTGCGGGTCTTGGCCTTCGGTGGAATGCGCTTGCAATAAGGAATCTCAACGCATTTACCGCTGGTGTCATATTTCCAGTGGTGGAACGGGCACACCACCGTGTCGTTTTCAATGGTGCCTTGGGACAGGTCGGCCCCCATGTGCGGGCAATGGGCGTCAAGGATGCTGATAGCGCCCTGGCTGTTGGCAAACGCCACCAGGCGGGTGCCAAAGATATTCAAGGTATGCAACTGGCCATCGCGGTAATCCTCCGCCACGCCCAGACAGTGCCAGCCACGGGCGTAACGGTGAGTACGCTGGGCGTTTTCGACGCTGATTTCAGCGAGTTTCGTCATTGTTATTGTTCCTCGATTGGAAACTTTGGGGTGCAATACCCCCAAAAAAAACAGGGTGAACCCATCGCAGATATCATTGAGCGCCCCGGCAAAGGATTCATCGTTCACTTGGACTAGATCAAACGATATCCGCTCTCAAAGGGTTCACCTGTCAGCTTCTGCCATCCCAAATCTGCGTCGGCTATTGGCCAAACCGACGGGCGGCTTCCGGACCGAAATCCCGCGGGCTGAAGCCCGGCTTGTTCAACTGGTAGCCGTTGCGCTGTTCGTTGATCAGGTTAAACGCCAGGTAGCTGCCGGCGTTCAGGTCGTAGTACAGCCCCACGCCCGCTTGCGGTCGCTGGCTTTCATAGGCGTAGAAGTAGTTGACCATCGAGGTCCGCCACAGCTCGCCACGGCTGTCGTAGTTGTCGGCGAGGATCGGGAACCAGGTGTCTTCGTCGATGTACAACTTGCGTTTGCCATAGAGATGGCGGAAGCCCGGCTTGAGGGTGCCTTCCAGTTCCCATACCCGATGGCGCTCATAGCGCATGGCATCCGGGTTGATATGGCCCGGGGTCAGCAGGTCGGCGTACTTGAGGTTGGCCGCGTGCAGGCGATAGGCGTCGTAGGGAATGAACATCTCGCGCTTGCCGACGATCTTCCAGTCATAACGTTGCCCCGATCCGTTGAACAGGCGCACCTCGTCCACGGTGATCGAACCACCGCTGCCAGGGAACGACATGTCGAAGCCGTATCCCGGCGACTGACGCACACGGCGAGTGCCCGGATCATAACGCCAGGCCTGGCGAGGCTCGGTCTTGTCGTTCCAGAACTCGGTGCCGGTGTTGATTTCGCCCTTGTCCCGTTGCGGCGACAGGGTTTCGTTGAGATAGAACGATGAGTTACCGGCGGTATCGCCAACCTTGCCCGGCTCACTCGCCGGCGCCAGGTTTCGTGAATGTACACGGCCCCAGTTGATGTTGCCGTCCTTGAGTACGTAGGCGTTGTCGGATGTGTATTCCTCGGTCCAGGCGTGCAAGGCGAAAGCCGAGGAATTCTTCAACAGTTCCAGGCCGCTGCGTGGTACCGGAAAGGGTGTGCCACCGGTTTTGGCCACCACCCCTTCACCGTCATCCACCAGACGCGCGACGCTGGCGTTCTCGCGGGTGGCCTGGCAAACCGAGTCGCCGAAACGAAAATCGCGGTGCGAGGGGTAGATCGGCATCTTGTACGTAGCCGGGTAGAGCTTGAACAACGCTTTCTGGCCGTCGGACAGGTAGTTGCTGTATTGCGCCAGATTGGCCGAGGTAATCACAAACAGCGGCTTTTCTTCCGGGTAAGGATCAACCGGATGGTTGCCAGTCCCTTTGAAGTCCACGTGCGGCGGCACACCCAGCCACTTGCCGCTGAACGCCGGGATGCTGCCGTCGGCATTACCGCTCTTTTCGGCACCCATGCAAGTCAGATCCTTGCCCAGGCGCTCCACATCTTCCGGTGCGGCATTCGCCGTGCCGATTGCACTGCATCCCAATAACAACCCCAGCACCCAGGTGGGAGTGGCGTTGGCAGCCCGCGAGACAAGACAACTGGAAGCCAGGTTACTGCCGGTCATTTTTATTCTCCTTGGTTACCGATAGCGGTCGCCCAGTATCGGCAGCCCAAGGATCCAGCAGCATCGTCCGCACGGACTAACGCGTTTTTTCCACGCACCGGCGAACGCCAGGCTACAGCGTGTCATCCTCCGATCCCGGTAGCTGGTTTGGCCAACGCCACGACACTGTTGAGCATGATCCGCACAAGCTCGGTCTGGCGCCGTACACCGGTTTTGGAAAAGATCGAACGCAGGTGCGCACGGGCGGTATTACGGCGGATGTTCAGCGCCTCCGAGGCCTCCTCCAGCGACAGGCCGTTAGCCAGTTCCAGAGCCAGCGAGGTTTCCGCGGGTGTCAGGTTGTACAGCTGGGAGGTCACCACGTTGCTCACCAGCGACTTGCTGACGGCGTCACGCACATACACCACGACGGTCGGTTTCCCCTTGCCCTCGACCAGCTCCTGCGTCGGAATCAGCTCAACCACCACGCCGAGGCTGACTTTCCCGGAGGGTCGAGTAATCGACATGGCCTCGGCCCCCTGTAATCCGCCGCCGCCCTGCTTCGTCCGTTGAAAGGCGTTGCGCACCAGGCGCGACAGTTCACGATTGTCACTCGGATAAGTCGCCTCTAACCGGCCACCGACAACTTTCAGGCCGTCCTGGCTGTCGAGAATCTCTCGGGCCACCGGGTTCAGTTGCACCACACTGCCGTTTTCATCGAGAACGAAGGTCGCCACCGCCATACGGCTGATCGTTTGCGAGTACAGGCTGCCCAACGACTCGCTACGATCCAGTAGCGAATGCATGTGCAGGGCGCGGCGCAAATGCGGCAAGAGCATGGCGCACATGGCTCGCTCGACGTGGGAAAAGCGCGCCTGATCCCGTGGCCGGTTGATTCGAAAGCGCACCGTACTGCCATCCGGCATGCGGATATCGGCGCCGAGCATCTGATGGCAGTCATGTGGCTGACAAAACAACAGGTAAAAAGAAGAACTGAGCCATTCGGCCTCGCTCATCAACTCATCAACGGTAAACACCGTGTCGGTGGGCAGGCTGTCGAACAGCGTGGACTTGGCGTAATAGGCGTAATGGTTGATGCCGCCCTCCCCCAGTTCAATGTCCCCGGCGACCATCATCGGCGACAGCAGCGGCTCATCCTGCACGCGAAGAATCAAGGTCACGAAATTGGCCTTGAACAGCGTCCGGATCTGACGCAACGAATCGCCCATGCAGTGAATATTTATGGCCGAATCGTACATGTTGCCGATGAGGCGTTCGTATTCGGCCAGCTCCAGCCCCAATTCCGCCAGGACCTGCGCATTCGGTACGAGACTTTGCATAACCACTCCCCCAGCAGCGGACACGGACTACGTGGCCCGCATAATTTTAATGGTAATGAATGATATCGGAGCTCAATGCACCGTGAGTGCCTCGGCCACCCGAGGCGTGGCGTTGGCGGTGCCTGGCGTCTTGGATGCGACCAGCGGCTGGCCCTGATTGAACCAGGCGGCGAGTGCCGGCAACAGGAAGATCGCGCCAAACACATTGACCAAAAACATGAACGCCAGGAGCAGGCCCATGTCGGCTTGCAGTTTGAGCGGCGCGAACGCCCAGGTGCCGACGCCGATCGACATGGTCAGGGCGGTGAATACCGCCGCCGTGCCGCGCTGGCACATGGCGCGATAAAACCCTTCGCGCAGGCTCTGGCCCGCGGCCATTTCATGCTGGATGCGCTCATAAAGGTAAATGCCGTAATCGACGCCGACCCCGACGCCCAGCGCCATCACCGGCAAGGTCGAGACTTTCAGGCCAATGCCCAGCATGGCCATCAGCGCATTGCAGAGAATCGCGACAATGCCCAGCGGCACCAGAATGCACAGCACCGCACGCAACGAGCGGAAGGTCAGCAAACAAAACAACGCCACCGAACAGAACAACGCGGCGAGCATCCATACTTCAGCCTGCTTCACCGCCTCGTTGGACGCCGCCATCACCCCGATATTGCCGCCCGCCAGCTTGAACTCCACCTCCGGCACCTGGATGCCAGCAAGGATGCGCTTGGTTTCGCTGACCACATGGGCCACCGTCGCTCCTTCATGATCGTTGAGGAACACCAGAATCTGCATGCGCTTGCAGCCGTCAGTCACCAGTCCTGAGTCCGGGGTGTAGGCCATCGCGCCTTGTTGCAAGCTGCGTGAGGAGCCCGGAATCGCCGACCAGCGCGGGTTGCCTTCGTTATTGCCGGCGATCATTTCCTTGCCCATGCCGGCCACGCTCTGCACCGACTGCACGCCCGCGACATTGCGCATCTGGAAGTCGAAGTTCTCGATGGCACGCATCACCCCGGGATTGAGGCAGGCTTCCTCAATACCCCGGGTTTGCAGGAACATCGCCAACACATCCAAGCCCATCGAATAGCTGTCGAGAATCTGCTGGTTATCCAGGTTGTAACGCGACTCCGCATGCAGCTCCGGCGCGCCGGGGCCGATGTCGCCGACCTGCAGTTCTCGCGCCTTGAACACCCCAAAAACCAAGAGCAACAGGCTAACGGCAAACACCAGCAGCGCCGGGCGCGGCTCGGCCAATGCCGACAGTCGCCACCACAACGGATGGCGTGCCGTTGCATCCGGCGAGCGTCGGGCAAGCACGCTGGAGCCCAGGGACAAATAGGAAATGATCAGCGGCAGCAGCATCTTGTTGGTGATGATCATCAGCATCACGCCAATACAGGCGGTTACGCCCAGCTCATGCACGATCGGAATATCAATCAGCATGATCACCGCGAAGCCCAGGGCGTTCATCAACAGCGCCAGCGAACCGGGAATGAAGATCTTGCAGAATGCAGCACGGGCCGCCTGCAACGAAGTGCTGCCGGCCAACAGATCCTGCTTCCAGGCGTTGGTCATTTGCACCGCATGGGAAACGCCGATGGAGAAAATCAGGAACGGCACCAACACCGACATTGGATCGATGCCCAGTCCCAGCAACGGCAACAAGCCCAGCAGCCAGACCACGGGCAACAACGCCACCGCCAGCGCCACCAGTGTCAATCGCCACGAACGTGAATACACCCACAGCAGCAGCGCGGTAATCACAAACGCCATGACAAAAAACAGCAGGACGGTGTTCAGTCCCTCGACCACATCCCCCACCAGCTTGGCGAACCCCACCACGTTGATCTCAATGTCCCGGCTGTTGTACCTGCCACGGATCTCTTCCAGCCGCTTGGCGATCTCCACATAGGACACCGGCTGGCCGGTCTTCGGATCGCTGTCTTGCAAGTCGGCGCGGACCAGCGCCGAACGTCGGTCATTGGCCAGCAGCCGGCCGATCTGCCCGGCACGGGCGGCGTTGCTGCGCACTTTCTGCAAGTCTTCGGCGGTCCCCGCGTATTGCGGCGGCACCACCAGATCGCCGACGAAACCCTCCTCGGTAATCTCGACATAACGCACATTCGGGGTAAACAGCGAGGTCACGCTGGGACGACTGACCCCGGAGATGAAAAAGACGTCATCGGTGACCTGCTGCAAGACCTTGAGGAACTCCGGGTTGTAGAGATCGCCCTCGCCCTTCCAGTGCACGTTCACCAGGATCCGGTTGGCGCCGGTGAACACCCGGCTAAAGTCGAGGAAGTTCAGCATGTAGTCATGGCGCACCGGGATCTGTTTATTGAATCCGGGGTCCAGATGTACTTGCGTGGCGCTGTAGCCCAGCCCCAGGGTCAGCACCATGAACAGTGCCAGCCACAGGCGACGGTGGTTGAGCAGCACATCCGCACACGCCTTTACCTGGCGTTCGATCCAGCCTGTTGTCTGTGTCATCGGTATGCTCACTGTGCAACGGCTGCAAGACTGCTGTCTGCGCCCTGAAGAACCCCACGTTCCCCCGCCACCAGCAGATGGCGCGCATTGAGCACCACTGCCGAGGTCAAGGTACCCAGCCCGGTCCGCTGGCTGCTGTCGACCAGCGCGCCGTCCGCATCGAGGCGGGTGAGGCGCCCGCCCGCTCCAACCAGCACCAGCCCGGCGTTCCGGGGAAGCAGTGCGTGGCCATAGATCGGTTGACTGCTGCCGATATCGACCGGCTGCCAGGTGTCGCCGAAATCCGCACTGGTGAACACATGCCCGCGCATGCCGTACGCCAGCCAGCGCGACGCCGACAGCCGCACCACGCCAAACAGCGAGCCGTTGTAGAACGGCGTCAGGCGTTGCCAGTCGCGCCCGCCATTACGGGTGCGCAACACCAGTCCCTGCTCGCCGACCAGCATCTGCCGGCCATCGTCGCCGCCGTCAAGGCCGTTGAAGTGCGCGCCCTCGCCGGGCATTTCCCGGGTGGTCCAATGCTCGCCCGCGTCGCTCGACTCCAGGTACTTGCCGTAGCTTCCATAGGCGACCACGTGCTGCCCGTCGGCGCTCCACACCCCTAGAAGCGGTTCGCCCAACTCGGCGTCGTAATGCTTTTCCCGCCAGCTGAGGCCGTTGTCACTGGAGCGCAGAATCCAGCCGTCATGCCCCACCGCGATCAACACCTCGGGGCTCAAGGCAACCACCCCGGTCAGCGTCGCATCGTGGTCAGCAGCCACCGCCCGGGGGGTCCAGGACAGGCCGCTGTCGCGGCTGGTCATCACCGTGCCACGCTCGCCCACCGCGATCAGCAGTGAACCATTGGCCAGCAGCGCATTGACGTGCACCCGGTCGGGGTTGATCCGGGTCACGGCCAATGGCGCGGGATGATGCGGCGCGAATGCAAAGGCAACCGCCGCGATGATGATGGCGCTCATGGCATATCCGATCAGCTGACGCATGACGAATTCCACAGCGAAAAATACGGGCACGAAACAAGCAGCATGCGGGGTGATCCTCTTGATTTCACTTTCACGATCATCAGACCACCCCGCACCTGCTACATCGTCCAAACGGCTTAGCCAGGGCTTACGGCAGCTCGAACAAACCGGCCGCACCCATGCCGCCGCCAATGCACATGGCGATCACCACATAACGGGCGCCGCGACGGCGACCTTCCAGCAGTGCGTGACCGACCATGCGCGCGCCGGACATGCCGAACGGGTGGCCGATGGCAATCGCGCCGCCGTTGACGTTCAGACGTTCAGGCGGGATTTGCAGTGCATCGCGGCAATGCAGGACCTGGCAGGCAAAGGCTTCGTTGATTTCCCACAGGCCGATATCCGACACGCTCAGGCCAAAGCGCTTGAGCAATTTCGGCACCGCCACCACCGGGCCAATGCCCATTTCCTCCGGCGCGCAGCCACCCACGGCAATGCCTCGGTAGATGCCCAACGGTGTCAGCCCCCGACGCTTGGCTTCAGCGCGGCTCATCAGCAGGCTGGCCGAGGCGCCATCGGAGAATTGCGAAGCATTGCCAGCGGTAATGAATTCACCCTGCTTGATCCATTTACCGTCCTTCCACACCGGTTTCAGCGACGCCAGGTCTTCCAGGCGCGTGTTCGGTCGATTGCATTCGTCGCGCTCGACCAACACACGCTGATGGCCGCTGGGCTGGCCACCTGCATCGAAGCACAACTTGTCGACACTCAAGCCGACGATTTCATCGTCGAACAAGCCGTCACGTTGGGCGGCGGCGGTGCGCAGTTGGCTCTGCAGGGAATACTCGTCCTGGGCAGCGCGGCTGATGCCATAACGGCGCGAGACAATTTCGGCGGTTTCCAGCATCGGGATATAGGCGCTGGGCATTACTTCCAGCACGGCTTCGGACTGGGCGCGATAGGCGTTTTTGTGC
Source organism: Pseudomonas sp. H11T01 (assembly GCF_048515765.1). Taxonomy (NCBI): domain Bacteria; kingdom Pseudomonadati; phylum Pseudomonadota; class Gammaproteobacteria; order Pseudomonadales; family Pseudomonadaceae; genus Pseudomonas; species Pseudomonas sp. H11T01. Next base: position 114,276 of record NZ_JBLYED010000020.1, read on the forward strand.
TTGGTCTGGGTCAGTGACAGCGACTCCACGCCACCGCCAATGGCGATGTTCATCTCGCCGGTCATGATGCCTTTGGCGGCGATGCCGATGCTCATCAGGCCCGAGGCGCACATGCGGTCCAGGGCCATGCCCGGCACGGTATCCGGCAAGCCGCCGGTATAGGCGCAGAGGCGTCCGATGTTGTAGGCCTGGGTGCCCTGCTGCACCGCCGCGCCCATGATCACATCGTCCACTTCACCCGGCTCGATACCGGCGCGCTCGACCACCGCACGCACCACATGTCCGCCCAGTACCGGGGCTTCGGTATCGTTGAACGACCCGCGAAACGACTTGGCGAGCGCGGTCCGCGCAGTGGCAACGATGACAACTTCATTCAGGTCCATGACAGGCTCACTCGGTAATAGGGTTGAAGGTGTAACGGCTAATGGTGTCGATCACACAGCCGGGCCGCGACTGACCCTCGACTTCCACGGTCACCCGCACCACCAGTTGCACGGCGTCCGCCAGTTGCACGGCGTCCGCCAGTTGCTCGGCGCGCACGATGCTGGCGCTGCCGCGCACTCGCGATCCCACCTTGACCGGAGCCGGGAAGCGCACACGGTCGCTGCCGTAATTGACGCCCATCGCCATGTTGTCGATGGTGAGCAATTGCGGCAGGAACAGGTTGACGAGCGACTGGGTCAGGTAGCCGTGGGCAATACAGACGCCAAACGGTCCGCTGGCGGCGCGGACCGGGTCGACATGAATCCACTGGTGATCACCGGTGGCTTCGGCGAACAGATCGATGCGCTGCTGGCTGATGCTCAGCCATTCAGTGCAACCCAGGTCCAGGCCCTCGGCCTCGAGCAACGCCTGGGCACTGCTGAAAACATGACTCATGGCCCACTCCTCAGGCTTGTTGGGAACTGACGGACAGCACTTCGCCGACCATGTAGGAGGCGTAGTCGCTGGCCAGGAACATCATCACGTTGGCGACTTCCCAGACTTCCGCGGCACGGCCGAATGCCTCGCGCCCGGCGAGGCTGGCGAGCAGCTCTTCACTGGAGGCCTTCTTGAGAAAATCATGCAGGGCAATCGACGGTGAAACGGCGTTAATGCGCACGCCAAACTCGGCCGCTTCCAGCGCACTGCAACGGGTCAAGGCCATCACCCCGGCCTTGGCCGCGGCGTAATGGGCCTGTTCCTTCTGTGCGCGCCAACCGAGGACCGAGGCGTTGTTGACGATGGCGCCAGCGCCACGGCGCTGCATATGCACCAGCATCGCGCGGGTCATGCGGAAGGTGCCGGTCAGGGTTACATCGAGCACCCGCAGCCACTCTTCGTCGCTCATATCGACCACGCGCTTCTGGCCGCCGAGGCCGGCGTTGTTGATCAACACATCAACACCGCCCAGCAACTCTTCAGCGTTCGCCACCAGGGCCTGGACTTCGGCTTCGACCGTGACATTGCACAACTGGCCATAAATGGCTTGCAGGCCGGTTTCGGCCTTGAGGCGCTCCACGGCTTCTTCGAGGCGGCGCGGGTGCACGTCGGAAATCATCAGTGCCCGGCAGCCCTCCTCGGCGCTGCGCCGGGCGGCCGAGTAACCGATACCGGCACCTGCGGCGGCGGTAATCAGCACGGATTTTCCAGCCAGTAATTGATGGCCCGGGACATAAGGGGGAGCTTGTTTCACAGCGTTTACCTCCGAAGAAATCAATACGCTGTAGTTGTACGGAGGGCGCTGCGCGGGCGCATCGTCAAAATAGGGTAGAAAGGCCCCGCAGCACCCGATTCCTGTAGGAGCGAGGCTTGCCCGCGAAGAACGATTATGCGGTATAGCAGATACACCGCAGCGCCTGGTTCGCCGGCAAGCCTGGCTCCTACAGGCGAAGAACGATTACGCGGTATAGCAGGCAGGCCTCTCAGCTACCCCAGACCCGCTGCGCCGCAGGCGCTTCGCAGAGGATCGCATCGACCGCGGCGCCAATTTCCTCGACACGCCATAACGCGCCTTTGTCGCGGGTAACCCCGGTGCGCCAGCCATCCCCTAGGGAAATACGCCCACCCTGGCTTTCGAAAATCTGGCCGCTGACGTGGGCCGATTCGGCGCTGCCCAACCACACCACCAACGGCGCAACGTTTTCCGGCGCCCAGGCGTCGAAACTGCCGTCCTCGGGCTTCTTCACCACATCGGGCATGGCGCTTTCGGTCATCGAGGTGCGCGCCGCCGGGGCCAAAGCGTTGGCGGTGATGCCATAGCGCGCCAGCTCTGCCGCTTGCACCAGCGTCAGCGCGGCAATCCCGCCCTTGGCCGCCGAATAGTTGGACTGCCCCACCGAGCCTTGCAGGCCCGCGCCGGAACTGGTGTTGATGATGCGTCCGTCGACCGGAGTGCCGGCCTTGGCCAGATCACGCCAACGCCGCCCCAACAGGTTCGCCAGGCAATAATGGCCCTTGAGGTGAACGCGCATGACCATGTCCCAATCCTCTTCGCTGAGACTGATGAACATGCGGTCGCGCAGGACCCCGGCATTGTTGACCAGCACGTGCACCTCACCGAACGCCGCGAGCGCGGCCTCGACAATGCGCTCGGCGGTGGCCAGGGTGGTGATGTCGTCACTGTTGGCGATGGCCTGGCCACCCTTGGCGCGGATCTCGCCCGCTACATCTTGCGCCGCGTCGGCACGAATATCGTTGACCACCACGTTGGCGCCCGCTGCGGCGAACGCCAGCGCATAGGCGCGACCGAGCCCGCCGCCGGCCCCGGTAATGATCACGGTGCGGCCTGAACAAATAGCCATGCTTGACTCCTTATTACTGCGTGACCGCACGCCCAATGGACGGCGGTACGGATGGGAAAAACCTAGAGGCGTTCGATGATCGTCACGTTGGCCTGGCCGCCGCCTTCACACATGGTTTGCAGGCCGTAACGGCCACCGCTGCATTCCAGCTCGTGCAACAGCGTGGTCATCAGCCGGGCTCCCGTGGCGCCGAGCGGGTGACCCAGCGCAATGGCGCCACCGTTGACGTTGGTGCGCGCCGGGTCGTAGTCCAGTTCCTTGGTCCAGGCCATGACCACCGAGGCAAAGGCTTCGTTGATCTCTACCCGGTCGATATCGCTCATGCGCAGGCCGGTTTTGGCCAGCGCCCGGCGTGTCGCGGCGATGGGCGCGGTCAGGTGCCAGATCGGATCATCGCCCAGCACCGTGAGGTGATGGATGCGCGCCCGTGGCGTCAGGTCGTAGCGCTTGAGCGCCGCCTCCGACACCACCAGCAACGCCGCCGAAGCGTCGCAGGTCTGACTCGAAACGGCCGCGGTGATCGAGGGGAATTGCGGGTCCACCGGCAGCAGCTCGGCCATTTTTGCCAGGCTGGTCAGGCGCGGAGTTTCATCCGCACGCAGGCCGTTGCAAGCAACGATTTCCCGAGCGAAACGCCCGCTCTCGATGGCGGCCAGGGCGCGGCTATGGCTTTGCAGGGCAAACGCTTCCATCTGCTCACGCGTGATGCCCCAATGATCGGCGATGCGCTGGGCGGCGTAGAATTGGTTGACCGGCTGATCACCGAAACGTGCGCGCCAGCCTTCGCTACCGGAAAACGGATCGGTAAAACCCAGCGGTTGCCCGGCGAGCATGGCCGAGGAAATCGGAATCCGGGTCATGGTTTGCACCCCGCCCACGGCGATCACATCCTGGGTGCCACTCATCACCGCCTGCGCCGCGAAATGCAGCGCCTGTTGCGACGACCCGCACTGGCGATCGATCGTGGTACCGGGCACGTTCAGCGGCAAACCGGCAGCCAGCCAACTGGTGCGGGCGATATCGCCGGCCTGGGAGCCGATGGTGTCGACGCAACCGAAAATCACGTCGTCATAGTCTTCGCCGGGAATGGCATTGCGTTCCACCAACGCTTTGAGCACCTGGGCGCCCAGATCAATCGCGTGGACCTCGCTCAAGGCGCCTTTGCGCTTGCCGGTCGGGCTGCGCAGTGCATCAACAATATAGGCCTCTGGCATGACTCACTCCTCGAAAGTATGGCCCGGGCCCAGGCGGGCACCGTCGGCGAACAGGTAGTCGCTGACACGGGTTTTATGGAAGCCGCGATCACCCCAGGACGCATCGAGCGCCCAGGCACGTTTCATGAACATCTGCAGATCGACTTCCCAGGTGTAACCCATCGCGCCATGCACCTGAATGCCCTTGCGTGCAGCCACCCAGCTTGCCTCGCAGCAGGCCAGGCGGGCCTGAGAAACCCAGACGCTGGCGTTGCTATCACCTTGGGCCAGGCCGTGGGCCGCGCGGTACAACACCGGTTTGGCCTGTTCGATCTGGCGGGCGACATCGGCCAGGTGATGCTTGACCGCCTGGAAGCTGCCGATGGGTTTGCCGAACTGCTTGCGCTGAGCGGCGTAGTCCACCGACAAATCAAGCATGCGTTGCGCCAGCCCGAGCAATTGCCCGGCGACCGACAACGCGCCTCGGTCGAGCAGTCGTGCCTGCAAGGCACGGCCCAGAACGCCGCTGGCCACGCAGGTGGCCGGTGTCGGGTTCCAGGTCACCCGACCCAGGCGCCGCGACGCATCAATGCTCGGGTGGTGCTGCACATCCACTTGGGAGCGCGGCAGCACATGAATATCGTCGCCATCGATGAGGATCAACACTTCTGCCAGTTGCGCATCACTGACCAGCGGGTTGACCGGATGGCTGATGGCAAGGCGCAAGGTGCCTTCGGCGATGCGTGGCAACAGGCTGCTGCGTGCCGGATGCCCCGTCGCCAGGCTGGCGAGCAAGCCCGTAGCGACATAGGCGGTGTCGGCCAATGAATCGGGAATAGCGTAATACCCCAACTCCTGGGTCATCAGTGCCCAGGCCACATCGTCCATGCCCAGGCCACCCTCGGCTTCGGGCACCGACAGCGCGGTCAGGCCCTGAGCGGCGATCTTGTTACGCAGGTCCGGCGAGCGCCCGACATCGGTTTCCCAGATTTCGCGGAGCATTTCCGGGGCGGCTTCGGTCATCAGGAAACGACTGATGGCTTCGCGGAACGTCAGCTGGTCATCGGTAAAAGTGAAGTCCATGGCCCGTTCCTTATTTCGGCAAGCCGAGCATCCGCTCGGCAATGATGTTGCGCTGGATTTCGTTGGTCCCGGCGTAGATGGGCCCGGACTGGGCGAACAGGAAACCCTCCAGCCAGCCCGCCGCATCGCCATCCACAGAGGGCAGCAGCTCGGCGCGGGCACCCAGGATGCGCATGGCGGTTTCGTGCATTTTCAGGTCGAGCTCCGACCAGATGATCTTGTTGATGCTCGACTCGGCACCGATCTGCTCGCCCCGGCTGAGGCGCCCGACCGTGTAGTAGGCCGACAGGGCATAGGCCTCGGCGCCCATCCAGGTTTCCAGCACCGCGTCACGCAGGCCCGGATCGCGGTCGGCGCTGTCGCGGTTGGCCTTATAGAGTTCCACCAACTTGCGCGCGGTGTATTGGAAACGCGCCGGCGAGCGCAGCAACAACCCGCGTTCAAAACCGGCGGTGGCCATTGCCACATGCCAGCCCTGCCCTTCAGCACCGATGCGGTTGGCCACCGGCACGCGGACGTCGTCAAAAAACACTTCGGCAAAGGCGTCCTTGCCATTGAGTGCCTTGATCGGACGGATGCTCACTCCCGGCGCATCCAGCGGCATCATCACGAACGACAGGCCGTGGTGGCGCGAGGAGCCCGGTTCGCTGCGGAACAGACCAAATAGCCAGTCGGCGAAGGTCGCTCGGGTCGACCAGGTCTTCTGGCCGTTGATCACGTAATGCTCGCCGTCGAGCGTTGCCTTGCTGGTGATCGCCGCCATGTCCGAACCGGCATTCGGTTCCGACCAGCCTTGTGCCCACATGTCGAGGCTGGCGGCCATGCGCGGGAGAAAACGCTGTTTCTGTTCAGGGGTGCCGAATTCCATCAGCGTTGGCCCCAGTAATAACTGGCCGTTCTGGTTGACGCGCATCGGTGCCCCGGCACCGTAATACTCTTCTTCGAAGATCAGCCACTCGATCAAATCGCAACCGCGACCGCCCAGTTCGGCGGGCCACATCACCATCGACCAGCGGCTGTCGAACAGCTTCGCTTCCCAGGCGCGGTGCTGCTCAAAGCCTTCTCGGGTGTCGTAGCTGGCCAGCGGTTCGCGTGGCAGGTTGGCCGCCAGCCAGGCGCGTACTTCGGCGCGAAAGGCGGTTTGTTGGGGCGTGTAAGTCAGTTCCATGGCGTTCTCTCAGAACTTGGCGTCGCGTTTTTCAACGAAGGCCCGGCGCGTTTCCGCGGAGTCCGGGCTGCTGTAGGCCTGCATGGTGAAGCCCTGCTCCCAGCGGTATTTGTCTTCCAGGTTGCCGTCTTCGATACCGTTCAAGGCTTCCTTGGCGATGCGGATCATGCCTGGGCTCTTTTCAGCGATTTTCGCTGCGATGCCCAGCGCGGTTTCGCGCAGTTGGTCCTTGCTCACGATCCGCTCGATAAAGCCGTATTGCAGGGCTTCGGGGGCGCCAATGCTGTCGCCGGTAAAGAACAGGTAGCGCACTTTTTGCACCGGGAACAGGCGCTGCAAGTGCGCTCCGCCACCCATGGCGCCACGGTCGACTTCCGGCAAGGCGAAGGTCGCGCATTCGGAGGCGATGACGATATCCGCCGCCCCGGTAATGCCGATGCCGCCGCCCAGGACAAAACCATGGACCGCGACAATCACCGGCACCGGGTTGCGGTGCACGGCCTTGAAGGTGGCGTAGTTACCGGCATTGACCTCGACGATCCGCTCCGGATGCTTGTCCAGTTCCTTGATGTCGACACCGGCGCAAAAGCCCCGGCCTTCGGCGCGGATCACGATCACCCGCACATCGGGATTAGCCCCAAGGGCTTCGATCTGCCGCGCCAAGGCATGCCATTCCTGGCTGTCGAGGGCGTTGACCGGTGGTTTGGCGATCACCAGTTCAGCGATCCCCTGATTGAGTTGCGTCGTAAATGCCTGGTTCACAGGGGTTCTCCAATACTGGCTGGATGGTTCGATGGGCGGGTCTGGCTGCGGGCCAGGAGGGCGTCCAGGCATTGCTGGGCCTCGCTGGCGATGCCTTCGATGACTTCACGACAACTGAGCAACTCGCCGATGGCCGCCGCGACCTGGCCGCTGGGCAGGATGCCCTCGTCCGGGGCGCCATCGACCATCGAGCGCTGCAACAGCACCGGCTGGTTGGCGGCCATCACCACTTGCGACAGCGCCGAGGGATCCTCACGCAACGCACGGAAAAAGACCGAGGACATGTGCCCCAGGCTCATGCCGGTCTGCTGCTTCCACTGCCAGGCGCTGCCCAGAGCAATGCGCAGGCGACCGAACGGACCGGCCTTCTCCAGATGATTGATAAAACGGTTTTCGATCATACGGTGGCGCATGCCATCCACCGCCGTGGTCACGCGCACCAGTTGCGGATCGTTGACCTTCAGGTAGCGCTCCAGAGTCGCGGCCGGTGTCGGCGATTCGCGGGTCATGAGGAACCGCGTGCCCATGGCGATGCCAGCGCCCCCGGCAGCCAGCACCGAGGCCAGGCCACGACCGGTGGCATAACCGCCGGCGGCGATCACCGGCACCTTGACCGCCGCCAGTACCTGAGGCAACAGAATGGAACTGGGTACTCCACCGGTATGGCCGCCGCCCTCGCCGCCCTGAATGGTGATCAGGTCGGCGCCCAGTTCCACAGCCTTCAACGCATGCTTGAGTGCGCCCACGGTGGGAATGCACAGCACATTGGCCGCCTTGAAACGCGCGATGGTCTGTTTGTCCGGGCCGCGTCCGTAGCTCACGGCGCGCAGGCGGTACTGGATCGCCAGGTCGACGCACTGCGCGGCGTTGTCCTGGAACATATGGAAGTTGAGCCCGAAGTTGCTGCCGCCGGTGGCGTCGATCACCTTGCGGATTTCGCCTTCCAGCTCATCGGCCGGGATGGTCGCCCCGGCCAGGAAACCGAAGCCCCCGGCCTGGGTGGTGGCGATCACCAGGTTGGCGTCGGCAACCCAGCCCATGGCGGTTTGCACAATCGGGTAGCGGCAACCAAGGGCCTCGGTCAGTGGCGTATCCAGCCAGCGATTCATTGGCTCTTGTCCTCTGCCTGCTTGTTGGCCCGGGCCATGCCCTTGGCGTCGAAGCCGCCCAGTTTGTCGCCGGACAAAAGCTCGTTATGGGCATGAGCGAATTGGTGCCAGGCGAACACCGCATCCATCGCTGTGCGCTTGCCTTGCAGGTCCTCGACGTGGTTGATCGCCTGTTTGGTCAGGGCCAGGCCCATGCGCGGCTGACGGGCGATGCCGGCGGCCAGGGCATAGGTGGCCTGCTCCAGCTCCTCGCGAGGCACCATGCGATTGACCATTCCCACTTGCCAGGCTCGGGTGGCGCTCATGCGGTCACCGGTGAAGAGGAATTCCTTGGCGATACGCGGGTTCATTTCATAGGGATGAGCAAAATACTCCACCCCCGGAATACCCATGCGCACCACCGGATCCTGAAAGAACGCGTCATCGCTGGCGACGATCAAATCGCACACCCAGGCCAGCATCAGCCCGCCTGCCACGCACGCGCCCTGGACCATGGCGATGGTCGGTTTGGGCAGCTCGCGCCAGCGACGGCACATACCCAAATAGACCTCCTGCTCGCGGGCATAGAGTTGCTCGCCGCCGGGCTTGTTGGAGTGGTCCCACCACAGGTGCGCGCGCTCGAACGGCTTGTCGATATCACGTCCCGGCGTGCCGATATCGTGGCCTGCCGAGAAATGCTTGCCGTTGCCGCGCAGGACGATGACCTTGACGTTGTCGTCGTCCACCGCCTGGCGAAAGGCGGCGTCCAGGGCGTAGGTCATCTGCGAGTTTTGCGCGTTGTTGAAGGTCGGCCGGTTCAGCGTCAGCGTGGCAATACCCTCGGCCACGCTGTACAGCACCGGTGTGTCTGTTTCGTAGACGGCTTTGTCCTCGCGGACGACGAATTCACTCTCGCTGCTGTGCATGTTCACTGTCCTCGCCTCAGGCCGTACGGATGCCGGGCGGGTTGCCCTTGATCGCTGTGGCGCGATAATCGTGGGGGTCGAGTCGGCGGATCAGGGCCAACTGTTCGCTGGTGGGGTGCACGGTCTCATGCAATTGCGCCGACTTGAGCAGCGGAAAACCGGTGTTGTCCTGGACCTGTTCGAAACTCACGCCGGGGTGCAACGAGCGCACCTGCACCGCACGCTCCGGGCCATTGAAATCGAGCACGCACAGGTCGCTGACCACGCAATGGATGTCCATCAAGTCGCGGCGCGCCCCTTCCGGCCAGCGGTCGGCCTTGAAGCCAACACCGGAGACCATGTCCACCTCGTCGCTGACGAACACCCGGGTGTTATGGCTGGGCACGAAAAACGAGTTGAGGTGGTTGATGCTGTTGCCCGGCAAGCCGCGCACGCCGAGGATCGCGGTCCTGGGCTTCTGATAGTCGCCGACGCAGGACAGGTTGGTCTGGCCCCAGCGGTCGATCTGGGTCGGCCCGATCATCGCGTGACGACGACCGCCCCAGACGCATTCGAACACCCGCTCGAACGACATGTAACCGGAGTAACGCGGCACGTAGTCGCCACGCGGGCCTAGCGGGATCGGCTCTTCGACCAGGAACGCTTCACTGTCGGTCATCAACAGTTCAGGGCTGTGGGTGAGTTTGGCAAGGCTCGCACCCAGGCGCGGAATCACGCCAAGGCCCGAGGCAATCACTTCGCCATTGCCGCGCCAGGCCTCAGAGGCGGCGACGATCATCAGTTCAGCGAGGGTGAAATCACAGGTTGCAGACATAGTCGCTAATCCTCAGAACACGGGAAGGGGCAAGGCGCCCATGGAATCGGCACCGCCGTTCTGTGCCTGATAGGCCTGCTCGCCACCGGCGATGTAGGTCTGCACATAGTCCTGCCAGCCGTTTTCCGCCTGGCTGCTGGCGACATAACCTTTGAGGTGCTTCATGTCCCAGCCGTAGTCGGGGGCGCAAGAAGTCGGGTGCGCACCGAGCGGCGCATGCACCACGCCGCTCACCAGATAGCGCTCGAACGTATTGAAGCGAGCCTGATCGGCGCTCAATTCCAGGCGTTCTTCCAGGCGTTCGCAGGAGACAAAGCACTGCGTGGCGGCGCGGGCGAACAGGTGGTCGAAATACGGGTCCGGCCCGGTCACCAGGCAATTGCCCAGGCGGTCGGCGACGTTGACGTGAACAAACGCCACGTCGAGGTTCAGCGCCGGCATGGCCAGCAGCACCTCACCATCGGCATACGGCGACGCGATGGTCTTGAGCTCCGGGTTGAGGCGGGTCACGTCGGTGGCCAGGCCGCAACGGGTCGGCAGAAACGGCAGGCGCATCCCGGCGGCGCGCAGGCCCCACTGGAACATGCCTTCGTCCAGCTCCAGCAATTCCAGCTCACCGGCCTCGCGGGCTTTGCGGTAGTAGGGTTCCAGCGGAATGGCATCGAGGGTGGCGAAGCCGAACACCAGTTTCTTGACCTTGCCGGCGGCACACAGCATGCCCACTTCCGGGCCGCCGTAGGCGACCACGGTCAAGTCCTTGACCGGCGAGCGCAGGATCTCGCGCACGATCGCCATCGGCTTGCGCCGTGGCCCCCAGCCACCGAAACCGATGGTCATGCCATCGCGCAATTGGCCGACCGCATCGGCCGCTGTCAGTTGTTTGTTCATCATGACAATTCCTTACTGTTGGCCGACCGAAAAGTCGTGCCCCCAAATGCTCACGCGGGTGAACTCGAATGCCGAATGCTCGGCCCAGTCGACTTGCAATCCGCCAAAGCCGTATTCCAGATCGAAACCGGACGGTGTCTTCATGTAGAAGCTGGTCATGCGGTCGTTGAGGTGTTGGCCGAGGGTCGCCGACAGGCTCACGTCATGGGCCAGCAGACGGTCATGGGCACGACCTACTTCAGTCATCGAATCGACCTCGACCATTACGTGCACGCAACCTGACGGCACCGGGTACTCGGCCAGTGCCAGGCTGTGGTGGCGGGCGTTGTGGCAATGCAGGAAGTGAATGCGGATTGGTGGTGCCGACGGGTCTGGGCGGAAGTTGAAAATGTCCGAAATCTGGAAACCAAGCACGTCCTTGGCGAACGCCAGCGTGGCGTCGAAGTTCGGCGCCGGCAGCACGGTGTGGCCCAGGCCCATGTCGCCGGTGATGAAACGCGGCACGCCCTGAGGCGAAACAAACGGCAGGCAGTCGGAGCGATGACCCCAGCTCAGTTCATGGTTGTTGCCCGACGGATCGGTGAGCTTGACCAGCGCCTGTACGCCGCGCTGATCGATTTCGGCGGCAGAGCCCGGCTGCCATTCGATACCGGCGGCGGTCAGGTGCTCAAGTGCGGCCTGGAACGCCGACTCGTTGGCCAGTTCCCAGCCGGAAGCCAGGTACCGCGCCTCGCTGCCTTCGACGATCAGCATGCGAAACGGACGCTCGTCCATTTTCACGTACAGGCCACCGCCCGGCGCCGGACGCACTTGCATGCCCAGCACGTCCTCGGCGTAACGCTGCCAATGACTGAGGTTTTCGATCTGGGAGACGAAATAGCTCAAACCGCGAATGTCGATCATGCCTGGGTTCCTCGTTGGCTGATTTCGGTGCATGGCGAGCATTGTGCAAAGCGCCGAGGCCTGCTTCATCGTCCATTGAGACTAAGCAAGACAACGGTTTCAGGGGCCGGCGGCAGTGGGTTCCTAGTCCGTTTCGATGATTCGGGGAAAACCGGCGCCACCCTAGACTCGCTCATCTATCCGCTTAGCAGAGACAGCCCCCATGGAGTTCGCCTTTACCCAGGAACACTTGATGATTCGCGACAGCGCCGAGCGCTTTCTCGCCACGGCCAGTGACTCCCACGCCGTACGCGCAACCATGAGTCGCGCGGACGGCTACGATCCCGACGTCTGGCAACGTATCGGCCTGGAGCTGTGCTGGCCGGCCTTGATGGTCCCCGAGCGTTTTGGCGGCATGGGCCTGGGGTTTGTCGAGCTGGCGATCCTGCTGGAACAGAGCGGTCGTTTTCTGCTGGGCTCGCCGCTCTTTGCCACTGCCTGCCTGGCCACCCCGGCCCTGCTGCTGGGACACAACCCGGCGCTGCAGGAACGCTGGCTCAGCGCGATTGCCGGTGGCGAAACCCGCGCGACCCTGGCGTTCGCCAGTGGCCCGGGGTGGGATGCGCACAGCGTGCAAACGATCGCCCAGGCCTGTGCGGGTGGTTTTAACCTCAACGGTTGTTACGCCCAGGTCATCGACGGGGCGCAGGCGGACCTGTTGATCGTCGCCGCGCGCAGCCCTGGCAGCGAGGGGGAATCGGGTATCAGCCTGTTCGCCCTCGCCGCCGATACACCGGGCCTGGAGCGCACTGCCCTGCCCACCCTGGATCAGACCCGGCGTCTGGCACGGGTCGAGCTGCAGAATGTATTCGTCAGCGACGCGCAATTGCTCTGCGCCCCCGACCAAGGCTGGCCGGCGCTGCGCGAGAGCTTGCAGATCGCCGCTGTGGGCCTGGCCGCCGAACAGGCCGGTGGCGCACAACAAGTCCTCGACCTGACCCTGGCGTACATCGCCGAACGCCGGCAGTTCAGCCGCACCATCGCCAGCTTCCAGGCGATCAAGCACCGCTGCGCCGACATGATGTTGCAGGTCGAATGCGCCCGTTCCGCGATCTATTACGCCGCCTGTGTGGCTCAGGAACACCTCGATCCCGCCGGTGACAAAGCGGTGGCCAGCGAACTGGGCATGGCCGCCGCCACGGCGAAGATCCATGCCAGCGAAGCGTTTTTTCACTGCGCCGCCGAGTCGATCCAGATGCATGGCGGCGTGGGTTTTACCTGGGAATACGACCCGCACCTGTACTTCAAGCGCGCCCGCGCCAGCGAGCAACTGCTGGGCAGCCCCGCCCTGCACCGCGAGCGCCTGGCGGCACACCTGTTCGGAGAAGACGCATGAAAATCGGTTTCAGCAATGCCGACGAGGCTTTCCGTCGCGAGGTCGCCCAATGGTTGGCCGAGCACCTGAGTGGCGAATTTGCGCCGTTGCGCTTTCGCGGCGGCCCAGGAGACGAGCACAGCTTTCCCGAAGAACGCAAAGCCTGGGAACGCGAACTCGCCGCGGGTGCCTGGATTGGCCTGGGTTGGGCGAAGGAGCATGGCGGGCGCGGCCTTAGCCTCTGCCAGCAGGTGATTTTCCATGAGGAATATGCACGTGCCGGCGGCCCCGGACGCATGGGCCACATCGGCGAAGGACTGGTCGGTCCGACCCTCGCCACCTTCGGGACCCCGGCCCAGCAACAGCGCCTGTTGCCTGGCATCCTTGGTGGCAGCGAGTTCTGGTGCCAGGGCTACTCTGAACCCGGCGCCGGTTCCGACCTGGCGAACGTACAAACCCGGGCCAGGCTCGACGCCACGGGCGAACACTGGCTGATCAGCGGCCAGAAAGTCTGGACCTCGCTGGCCCACGAAGCCGACTGGTGTTTTGTTTTGGCGCGCACCGAACCCGGCAGTCAAGGGCATCACGGCTTGTCGTTCCTGCTGGTGCCGATGGCCCAGGAGCAGATCCGCGTGCACCCTATCCAGCAACTGACGGGCACCAGCGAGTTCAATGAAGTGTTTTTCGATCAGGCGGTGACCCACTCCGATAACCTGATCGGCCAACCGGGCGACGGCTGGAAAATCGCCATGGCCCTGCTCGGCTTCGAGCGCGGCGCCTCGACGCTGGGCCAGCAAATGCAGTTTCACAATGAACTCGACGAGATCATTCGCATTGCCCGCGCCAATGGCGCTTCACGCGACCCGCTGCTGCGCCAGCGCATCGCCCAGGCTTGGGCCGGGCTCAAGGTTTTGCGCTACAACTCGCTGCGCATGCTCTCGGGTCCACAAGATGGCAGCCTCCGCCGCGAGGCCATGATCTACAAACTGGCCTGGTCAACCTGGCACTCAGACCTTGGGAAGCTGGCGATGGATGTGTTAGGCGACGATGCTGAAATTCTCGATGGCGCGTCCTATCAGTTGAGTCGTTTGCAATCGCTGTTTCTGTTTACGCGCTCCGATACGATTTATGGCGGTAGTAATGAGATACAGCGCAATATCATTGCCGAGCGTGCCCTGGGGATGCCGCGGGAGGCGCGGGTGCGTGAATAGAGCGGGGTTGCTTGTGATGGGCATTCAGTCATTTGGGCGGTGTACATATCCGTTGCTGCAGTAGTAACGGCGGGTCACTTGGAAAAGCCCCAAGTAGCCAAGGGCTTTTGCCCTTGGTTACTTGGTGGCTCTTCCAAGTGACCCGCTGTAAGAGCCAGCCCTTTCAAGGTGTTTTCCCTTTATGGGCCTTCAGCACCCGATCGGTCGACACATGAGCATTCGCAGCCTTTCCCTCCAACCATTCCTTGGGCTTGGCGATTTTGGGACCGCGTATGCTTT